>JAYVVO010000582.1:0-2749 GCA_043786955.1 Saprospiraceae bacterium | reverse complement strand
AATTGGTTTACGAAGGCGAACAAGAAGGTCCGTATAATGTAGCGATGGCTTTGTTCAGTGCTGCGTTGAAAGAAGTTTTCTTGCAATATTTTCCGAATCCAGAAGAATTAAAACGTAAAAGTGAAAAAGATCCCTACGGGGTTGTGCGCGCTTGGTTTTCTGGCGGTAACGCAATCGAAATACTCAATGCTACAACAGAAAAGAAATTTAAAAAGGATTTAGAAGGTGTTGCTGGTCTGAAAAAATTAGCGGAAGATACAAAATGCGAACCATCCGAAGTGTATAGCTTCATGGATCTTGCTTTACACTCAATGGCAGAGTATCAGATTGTGAATAAAGAAATTGTTGATAAAGGTTTTAATTTTAACGATTTGTTGGGCGATTTGAATTTGTAAGCACTGATTACGCGGATTAAACAGGTTTTCGAATTGCACATACTTAATAATTTCTTCGTTAATCTGTTTAATCTGCGAAATCAGTGTAACCTGTGTTTAAAATGAAACCACAAAAGCAATACCAGTAACTGAACCTGTTGCAGAAAGTGGCGTATTAATGATTGTTGGTTTAAACGTAACTTTTAAATCGTCTTTAACGTCGAAGTGCGCTAAATGTGCTGTGGTGAATGCCTCTAAACCAGAAAGCAAATAACCAATACCTGTAAAAATATAAGAAAGCTCCAAACTATTGAAATAAGAATCGCGCGCTTGCCGAATTTGATCTGCCGAAGCACTTCCAATGTAAGGGAATATAGAAGTGTCTAAAGGCAAGTTATTTCTGATGTTATAATCGTTTAATTTGAGGTTAGAATAATATCTACCATTTACAACGATGCGTTGAATCCCAAAAGCTAAACCGCCATAAACTATCGGTAAGCGAATCCACAGAGCTTTATTATTATAAATTTGTCCGCCGCCTGGAATTATCGCCCACTTCCACGCTTTTTGTGGATCTGGAAAACTATCGTTGACTCGTTTTAATTTAGGTTTTGGTTTAACGGCGAGTCTCTGCGTTTTTTTCTTTGCAAGCGTCGTTGAGTCTTCTATTTCAACCGAACCCACTATTGGAGTAGGTATTTTTTCTTGCGCATTAATTTTTGTCGAAAAAAAAATGAGAATAGTAAAGTAAAGCGAAATTTTAATTAATTTTTGTAGGAACATTTTTTGAAGATTTTTCTTCAAACCTATTAGGTTACAAAAACCTGATAGGTTACTGGTACATTTTTATTTTTTGTCGTCCTCAACACATTCTAACAAACGTTGAAAATCTTCTTCTGATTTAAAATTGATAGTTATATTTCCGCTCCCATCCGATTTGCGTTTGAAATTTACCTTTGAACCAAAAAACGAATTAAACTGCTGCACCGCTGCTTTATAATGAATATTCGTTTCTACTTCTGGTTTTTGAGTTTTGGAATTTTTGTTGAGTTTTTGTTCCGCATAATTTTTTGCAAGCTCCTCGAGTGCACGCACACTAATTTGTTCTTTCAAAATAGTTTGATGCAATGATATTCTAAAAGCTAAATCATCAATACCCACCAAAATTTTAGCATGACCTGTGGAAACTTTTCCTTCTTTGATTGATTTTTTTATATCAGGTTCGAGTTTTAAAAGTCTCAAAGAGTTCGTAATGGTTGAACGATTTTTTGAAACACGCTCACTCATTTGTTCATGCGTCAAGTTGCATTCATCAATCAGTCGTTGATAAGTGGTCGCAATTTCTATCGGGTTGAGTTCTTCGCGTTGAATATTTTCAATCAATGCCATTTCGAGCATTTCTTGATCATTCGCTAATCGAATATACGCAGGAATTTCCGTTAACTCCGCTATTTTTGAAGCGCGAAAACGACGCTCACCCGAAATGAGTTGGTACTGATTGTGTGCCAAGCGGCGCAAAGTTACTGGCTGAATTAATCCATGCACTTTAATAGATGCAGCAAGTTCTTCAAGCGCTTGTGTATCAAAAGCGTTGCGCGGTTGCCACGGATTTGTTTCGATGTGGTCTAAAAGTACATTCGCTGTAGTGTGCGAAAGTTCGCGCACAATTTCTTTAGCCGCCTCGGGGCTTTTATTTACTTCCGATTCTATATTTCCTAAAAGTGCGGCAATCCCTCTGCCCAATTCTGATTTCTTAACTTTCACAGATTAGTTGTTAGTTTTTAGTTAGTAGGACTAAAGTCCTGCGTTATAAAATGGTCGTGCCTACGGCACTTTCTCAGGTGTTTTTCTTTGAACAGTATCTTTATTTCTGACTAAAAACTCTTTACACAAATTTAAAAAATTGGTTGCACCCTTCGAGCTTGCATCATATTGGATGACGGATTTGTGTGCATTCGGCGCTTCAGAAACTTTCGCCGAACGGTGTATGATGGTTTCAAAAACATAATCTTTAGAATGTTCGCGCACTTGATCAACGATAATGTTGGCGAGACGTAAACGCGGATCGTACATGGAAAGCAGCAAACCTTCGATTTCTAAATTCGGATTCAATCCTTTTTTAACCATATTAATCGTATTGCGCAACTTGTTCAATCCTTCTAAAGAAAAAATTTCACATTGCACTGGAATTAGCACGGTATCAGCAGCCACCAAAGCATTAACCGTTACTAAACCGAGCGACGGTAAACAGTCAATAAAAATATAATCGTATTGGTCGCGAATTTGAGCGACGCATTTTTTTAACACGTACTCACGCTGCGGAATATTTATAAGTTCTAAATCAGCACCTACTAAATCTATACTTGAAGGAAGTA
>JAYVVO010000581.1:0-2753 GCA_043786955.1 Saprospiraceae bacterium | reverse complement strand
TCTGCGCAATTTCATTTTCGTGATGCGGAAACTTTAAATCGTAACCCCCACCGTGAATATCAAACGTTTCGCCAAGATATTTTCTGCTCATAGCAGAACACTCTAAGTGCCAACCTGGAAAACCAACTGACCAAGGTGAATTCCAACGCATGATATGTTCTTCACTCGCGCGCATCCAAATAGCAAAATCGGCAGGGTTGCGTTTTTCGTTTTGTTTTTTTAAATTATCACGTGTGTCGGTGAGTAAATCATCTAAAATTCTACCCGAGAGTGCACCATAATTTTTAAATTTTTCGGAATACGCTGCGACATTAAAATAAACAGAACCGTTGGCTTCGTACGCAAAACCATTATCAATAATTTCTTTCACCATTTCAATCTGCTCTGGAATGTGTCCCGTTGCGCGCGGTTCAATACTCGGCGGCAGCGCGTTGAGCGTTTGCAAAATAGAATGAAAACCTACCGTATATTTCTGCGCGACTTCCATCGGTTCTAAATCATTAGCGCGCGCACCGCGCGACATTCTGTCCTCGCCATCGTCGAGCATGTGACCAACATCCGTAATATTGCGGACATATCGCACTTTGTAACCGACGTGCATTAAAAAACGATAAATGATATCGAAGTTGACAAACGTGCGACAATTCCCTAAATGTACATCGCTGTAAACAGTTGGTCCGCACACATACATACCAATGCGTTGCGGAATTATGGGAGCAAATAATTCTTTTTCGCCCGTGAGCGAGTTGACTAATCTAATTGGGCGAATATCTGACATGAAAACAATTCGAGTTGATGACTTCGTTTTTTACTAAAAAAACGCCGCAAAGTTACTCTTCTAAATGCTTTGAAGAAAATCTATGTGGTATTTGTGGAATAAAAATTTGAATGCTCTAATTTTAGCGATCATAAACGTTCGGGGAACTCTTAAAATTCCCCGAACGTTTGTTTTAATGCTTAATTAAAATTATCGTTGACAAAATTGCCATGAAATTCCTTTTTACTAATGACCGTATTGGCTAAACCAATTTTTTCCCCCGCGTGTTTATTAATACCGACATATTCTAAACTCGCATCTTCGTAGCGTTTAAATTTCCAAACGGCATCGTTCATCAATTGAAAGTTAAAAACATCCAGACTAACCAAGAGTTCAAAATCTTTGAGTGTTAAACCTGTTACTTTTTGGAACAAACTTGGCTCAAGTTGTGTGATGACATCAAATAAACTGGTTTCGCGGTAATCTGTGAGGTACATGAACACGGGAATGCGCGTTGCAAATTTGATGAGATTTTCTTGTATCTGCTTGCGTTTACTTTTGAAGTCTTTTTCGTCATCAGTTAATTCCTTTTTTTCTTTATCCGTCAGTTCTTTTTCGTCAGCTTCTTTTTTAGCTTTTTTGACAGCTTCCGATTTATTAATAATCGTCTCAATCGTTTCATTCAAACTTCTGAAACCTTCAATCTTCATTAAAGCATCCATCGCTTGCTGGTTGTTCATTAGTCGTTGCAACGTGTTATTATCAACATTGACAAGCAACGCGCTTTCCCAACGCCGCGCTAACATAGTTGCTGTTGTACCCGACATCGCCAAATCTAAAACACTTGCTGCATCAAGTTGTTGCATCGAACTTCCGTCGTAAGCGAGTACAGGTAGGAAGTGAATAAATTCTGCAACCTTTTTTTCTGGATTCGATTCGTCAACGTTCAATCGACAACTGTAATCGGCAATTTGGCGTAAGGCGCGATTGGGTGCAAAATCGAAAACGTAACATTTATTTTTGATGATTTCTTCTTTATTCGGTGCTGTGCTGTCTGTATTTTTTATCGACCAAGGCGTTTGCACTCTGAACGCCGCTTGAAAATATGTTTCTGGACTCGATAAATTGCGCAGCATTAAAATGCCCGCCCAAGGTTTTATAGAAACACCCGTTGTTAATTTGCCACAACTCAGCGTGATGGTTTTTGTTTTTAAAGCATTACCCATCGCTTTCGTAATCGGTGGTATCGCTTCTACACCAATGCCTGCGCTTTTTCCTGCGGCGACTACAACTTCATAATCGTGATAAAATTTATTTTGCTTTTGTTCCAATAAATTTTTCATGGCATGGCAGGATGCGACATTCGGTAAAAACCAAAACGTGTGCGAAAGTAAATTGAGCAAGTCAACATCGGAGAAAGGCATCGGCGGTTTTTCGATGCCGAGTTTTAAATTATCTACAACCGATTCTGTGTATGAACCTCGAATTAAATCAAGCCATTTTTGCACTTCATCTTCGTAAACAAATTTAGCTAAATAATCTTCGCCATGTGCTGAAAAGAAAACGTTTAAATCAAACTCGTTATACTCGCCTTGCACGGCAATTTTTGTAATTGCTTCGGGCATTTTATATGTCAACATAACCATTTGCGGTAAGGCAGCATACGGATTTTTTTCTATTGTTCCCCAATCTGCTTTCGCACGTTGTTCATCGCTGTATGTCCAGTTATAAATTTGTTCTTCAATAAATTCACCCGATGCCATGGCGCGAAACGGCGTACCTGAAAGATATAAATACGCATTGGTCGTTATTGGTAAATAATCTTCTTTGAAAGTGTCCTCTTCCTTTCCGAAAAATTCTAACTCATCGTACTTATCTTTAACAATGTCTTTTTCTTTTTTGTCGAATAAACCTTTTGCACCTTCGCGCCATGCGCCGTAATGGTATTCATCGAAAATAACACAATCCCAATGAATAGCGTGCGCCCATTCGTTTT
>JAYVVO010000580.1:0-2776 GCA_043786955.1 Saprospiraceae bacterium | reverse complement strand
GTATAGCGAGTCGTTCGGCGTTGTACCGCGCGGACTGACAAGTGCATTGTAACTAACACCAACTACATTTTTATTATTTTTTAGAAAAGAATGAATAGCAGTTGTCCGTTGAGAGTTGTCAGTTGACAGATTTTTAGGTTCGATGCTATCAATCGTAACCTGGCTACTGACAACTATTTTGTAGATATTGAAACTTTTTGAGACAATACTGTGCTGCGTATTCGGGAATTTTTTTTCGAGATCAGAAAAAAATACGGTTGTGTTTGTTTCAGGTAACAGCTCGACTAAAAGTTGATTATTTATATTGGGTGAGAAGGGAATTTTAAGATTTTCTATTTTAGAATTTTTGGAAATAATGGAATTAAGACTTTCAACCCCATTCTGACAATAAGTTAATGGGCATACACAAATAATAATGGACGTTATAAATAGAAATAAGTGTTTCCTCACTTTTAAATTTTTTGAAAATATGAACCAATATTATTCACGTATGAAATCAAGTTCTTCATCATTCGTCAATCTGACAATAGTGGATGGCAAAATTGTATCTTTTGTGTGTTGTTTATAACGCACAACCAAATCTACTTGCTCTAAAATTTCTGAACTGATAGAACCAAAACCCGTTGGAAAAGGTGCTTCCGAAACATTTGCAGAAGTAGAAACGAGCGGTTTTCCATAAAGCTGAATTAAATGTGCGCAAAAAGGATCTTTAACAATTCGGAATGCAATGCTGCCGTCAGCTGCGCAAACAGAATCTGCAACAGGTAAAATTGGCGTATCGTAGATTACTGTTAACGGTCTGTGATGATAATGCAATAAAGTTTCTATGCGTGGATGAAGCTTGCCGACATACATTTTTAACATTTCTAACGAGTCAACTAAACAAATAAATCCTTTTTCGGGTTTCCTTTTTTTTATGGCAATTATTCTTTCAACGGCTGCATTATCGGTTACATCGGCACTTAAACCCCAAATAGTATCGGTAGGCAAAAGAATTACACCACTATTCTTCAAAACGTTTAATATTTCTTCCGTTTTTTCGTTTTCAAACATAAAATTAGTTGTTAGTTGATTGTCGAAAGTTGATATTTTTTTATAACTTTACAACTCATTATTATATTGGTTGTTGCTGACTTTCTATTAAGTATAAATCAATAACTTTCGAATAAACTAACGCAAAGTTACCTAAAATTGTATATCTGCAACCAATGTTTAAAATTTTACGGATAATTTTTATTTTTTCATTCTTTCATTCTTTCATTCCTATCTTAAATGCTAAACACATCGTGGGCGGTGAAATTACGTATAGATATGTAAGTACTTCTGGAAATATAGTTACGTTAGCTTTTACGATGCACGTGTATCGCGATTGTAACGCGACGGGTGGCGCACCATTTGATGGAGAAGCCGTGATTGGCATTTTTGAAAAAGGTAATTCGAAGATAAAAAATAAAATATTAGTGCCATTAAAAAATTCTGTGTCAGTGACACCACCAAGTTATCAGTGCCTCATTCCGCCAGCAGTATGTGTTGAGGAGGGTTTGTATGAATGGCAATCGAGTTTAGTAATAACGGCGGATAGTGTGAGTTATATAGTTGAATATCAGAGGTGTTGCAGAAATAATACAATCACGAACATCAATACACCTGGACAAGTTGGTGCGACGTATTCAGTTGAGATTTCGGCTTTGGCTTTGCAATTAAAAAATAGTTCGCCTGTGTTTAAAGCTTTTCCTCCCACGATTGTTTGTGGCGATTTAAATTTAAAGTTTGATCACTCTGCAAGAGATCTCGAAGGCGACCAAATTGTGTACCGTTTTTGTTCACCCATTGGCGGTGGCGGTTCGATGACGCAATCGGATTGTGCAGGTACAACCCCTAATCCGCCGTGCTATCCCGCGGGTGGTATTGAGATTAGTTTTAAAACGCCAGATTATTCTTTCGATGCACCCCTCGGTGGTAATCCAATCGTTAAAATTGATCCGAATACAGGTTTAATTACTGGCAAGCCGATGGTACAAGGTCAATTTGTGGTGGGTGTATGTGCAGATGAATACCGCGACGGTAGATTGCTTTCAGCATTGCGTCGCGATTTTCAATTTAATGTAGCTGATTGTAAACCTAAAATATCTGCTATAGTCAAAGCCGATACTGTCATCAACAAAAATTATATCCTCAACACATGTGGTGTAAAGGCACTCACTATTTCCAATTTGAGTTTTGATAGAAATAATGTTAAAGAATCATTTTTTGACGTACAACTGGGTGCAAACGATACAAAATTTACAGATTGGGAGCCTGCCATTTCTTTTCCAGACACGGGTGTATTTAGAGGGAAATTTTATATCAACCCTGGTACTGACTGTGCTGACACGATTGACTTAACGTTTAATGTTTTTTCGGCGGCTACTTCTAATTTTAATTTCAAGTACGATACATGTGTAGCAGGTGCAGTGGCATTTTCAGATAAATCGTTTTCGAGTAATGGCAAAATTCAAAAATGGGCATGGGATTTTGGCGATGGCGCCATTTCAAATGTTTCGAATCCAAATCATTTGTACAAAACACCTGGAGCTAAAGCGGTTTTCCTACACGTCGTTGATAATAAACTTTGCGCAAAGGACACATCACTCGGTTTTAAATGGCAACCTGCACCCGCAACAATTATCATTGAACCGACAGCTTTTAACGGCTGCACTCCGCTGACTGTGTTATATAATAATTTGAGTAGCCCAATTGATTCGACCTATAAAATTGTTTGGTCATTTAGTGATAG
>JAYVVO010000579.1:0-7890 GCA_043786955.1 Saprospiraceae bacterium | reverse complement strand
TCAATGAAGTTTACTTACTGAATTTGTATTCGTTCCGAAGTAACCAGACTTTACTCCTTAAAAATTTAACTTCTTTGCGATTAATAAACGTGGAAATGGTAATTGTGTAGATGTGCTTTAAAATTGCTTTTTTATTATCGTTTCCATCTACGGCGATTTTTTCTGTTGTAATTTCAACACCTTTATTCAGTAGATGCAGGATTTTGGTTATCTTGCCTCCATTGAAAATTTTGCCGTTTGAGGAGATTTTAAAAGTGTCTAAACTATTTGCTTTCGGTTCGGTTGGATAATTATAAGCAATCTGAAAATTAAAGTCATCCAATTTTTCTATTTCAACTTTTGCTGGCATTGTGAATGGTTTGTCCGATTTATAATCAAGATAAGTGAGCGTTCCATTCCAATTACCTACAAGTAGATTCAGATTTTCTGTCTTTAAAGTTTGACTATGGAGTGCAGTTGAATAAAAAATTAAAATAAATAAAGCTTCAATGAATTTCATTTTTGATTTTTTTATAAATTAAATTGATAAATTAAACTCATAGATAATTCTCAGATTCTAAAGTTGAGCCTTCTACTTTTTAATTTTTTAATTCGTAAAATTTATTGCGCGTTTCTACTTTTTCGCCTGTCGCTTTTGTTTTCAAAAACAAATTTTTGTTCCCCACTAAATCAATTTTAGTAAAATCTTCAGTCGGAAAAAAAATATCAGTCAGTGTGGTTTCGCCATCATCGCAAAAAACTTCTACGGATGCGACATCTAAAAATATGTGCATTTTTATTTCGGAATTAGTCGAAGTTCTCGGAGCTAAGGCGACACTTGAAAATGATTTTTCAAAATCAACTTTTCCACTTTTAGTTCTATCAATATAATAATTATGACTTTCGGCATTATACCCAATTTCTAATTGCTCCCCTACCCTATTGCTCGCAACTACACTAAAACTTTCTGCTTTTGTTTTTTGCAGATTCACCTCCAAATAAATCTCATTCAGTTTTGAATTATGTATTACTTCGATCGTATCTTTTTTATTTCTTAAAGCATCCGACTTAATAAATACTTGTTTTTTTCTGAGTTCTTTAAATGTTTTGAGCGGTTCTTGAAATAAACGAAAACCATTTTCAGTATCTTTTAATTTCAATTCACGTGGCAATGTCATCGCACTACGCCATTTTTCCGTCGGTACTTTAGTAGCGTACAACCAATTGCTCATCCAACCTATAAGAATGTGTTTATTATCAGGCCCATTGCAAAAGACAACTGAAGCGTAGTTATCAGAACCGTAATCGAGCCAAAAAATTTTTTCATTCGAATTAGCGTTTTTAAAAGTCGTGCCGTCGAATTCGCCTACAAAATATTGCGTTGCTGAACCACCATCGGTTAGTCCACCACGACCGATACTCTGAATGAGAACCCATTTTTCTTTTTTCGTGCCATCCACTTTAATTTTTATTAAACTTGGACATTCCCAAACACCACCATGCGAACCTTCGTTCTTCCCGAATTCTCCGGTTTTATTCCACGATTTTAAGTCTTTTGAATCGTAAAATTCAACATGATCACCGACTGCTAATGTCATCACCCATTTATTTTCGGGCGAATACCAAAACACATTTGGATCTCTGAAATCTTTATGAATACCATTTTTCAAGATCGGATTTGCGGCATATTTTTTCCAAGTTCTTCCTTTATCGTTACTGAAAGCCATCCCTTGAAATTGACAATTAAGCGAATCGTTTTTTTCTTTTTCTAAATCGTGGTAAGTGAAAATCGCAATTAACGGTGCTTCTTCACCCGATTTTGTACCACTTGTATTGAGAGAATCTATAACAATACTTCCAGAAAAAATTAAGCCCAACGAATCTGGATAAAGTGCAATCGGTAATTGCTCCCAATGAACTAAATCTTTACTGACTGCATGACCCCAGTGCATCGGTCCCCAAACTGTAGCTTTCGGATAGTGTTGAAAAAATAAATGGTATTCACCTTTGTAGTAAACCAATCCATTCGGATCGTTCATCCAATTTTCTTTAGGTGAAAAATGAAATTGCGGACGGTGCGGCAAAGAATCTGGATTTTGGGCAACGAGCGTTGAATGGAAAAGAAAACTAACAACTACAATTAGCAGTTGAATCTTAAGAACGAACATTTTTTGCATACTTATCAAGAGAATAAAATATGTTTTCAATTAAAGCTCAAACTTAATATTTAATGAGAGGTTATTTTAAGGTTATTAATGTTTTTTTGAAATAAATCGCATTACATTAATTTCAAAAGATTATTCCTCTAAAACAACAACACCTTGTTTAAGTGGATCGAGATTTTTATAAAGCACATCAAATAATTCATTGCCGAACTTAATGTAGTATGGTATAAAATTATCTGTCCGTTCTTGCAAACCACCGTTTGGAAATAATTTTTGTTGAAGTGCTTTTAACTGATTCAGTGAAGTTTCGTGTTTTTGTTTCTCAGCTTTAATAATGCGTGTTTCAATACTTTCAAGCGATTGAAGTTGTCGCGTTTTTTCTGCCAAAACTGTTTTCTCAAGCGTAGCATCTATCGAAATAGCTTTATTTAAAATGTCGTCAAAAATATCCGCGAGTGCTTCTTTAGCCGATTCTAGATTTAAAGTTTCTGATGCATTATCATTTATAAATTGCTTGACCAAACTTTCGGTAGGTTGCGTTAATTTCATCAACGGAAAATTCAGTTTTGCTAATTTATCTTTCACGCTGTTTTCAACAATCATAACCGAATTTCGGCGAATGAGCATCGGAAAATTTATACCAAAATATTCAAATTGTTTTTTTCGCTCTAACCAATATGCAATTTCTCCTCCGCCGCCGATATAAGCTAAGTTAGGCAAAATGCGTTCTTGATACAAAGGTCGCAAAACAACATTCGGACTAAAGTTTTCAGGATGTGTATCAATTTCGGTAATTAGTTCAGATTGAGTGTGCCAAACATAATCAGTATTCAAAGCAGCGTAACTGCCGTTTAACTCTACGATACGTTCTCGAAAATTTTCGCGCATATAAAACAGATTGATTTCGCGCGCGAAAGCCTGCGCTTTGAAACCAACTGATTCTAATTTTTCTTGCGCCTCAGTAACAAATTTTTTTGAAGACTGCTCAATCACTTCGCGTTTCATCACATCTTTAAATAAATGTTTAAATTGTGGCTCATTCATCTGCATAACAACCAAGCCATATTTACCAAACAAATCATTCAATAAACTTTGCGTCGCTGTGTGATAAATCTTATTTTCGGTGTAATTTTTTTCAAAAATGGAAAATAAACCTTTGGCATTTTCACTCGAACCCATCACAGCTTTCACCGCCTCGAGCATTTCTTTTAAAGAATTCGTTTGCATTGCACCTACCGAACCCCGTTGATTTTCAGGAATTTGCCATGTCATTTTTTTTCCAAATAACTGAATTAAACTAACTTCTTCAAAATCGTGATCTTCACCGCCGATAACAAAAACGGGCACAAAATTGAACTTAAGATAATGCGCTGATAAATTTTCAGCTAATCGAATAGTTGAAAAAATTTTATAGATAAAATATAAAGGTCCTGTGAAAACTGAAGGTTGATGTGCTGTTGTGACTGTGTAAGTATTTTCATTTTTTAAAGAAGAAATATTTGTACTGACCGCGTCGAAATGTTGAAAATGCGCGTACTGAGATTCTAAAACTTCTACAAGTGTTTTTCTATCCGTTTTATCTAATTTTTTATCTAAAATAATTTTTTCAAAAGCGTCAATATTTACATCGTATTTAAAAAATGGTTTTAGAGCAGCATCGTTATAAATGTAGGCTTTATCCATTTTTGAAAACATCGGAAAATCGGAAAACTGCGTATTCTTGACTGTCATGTGGGTGAAAATTTTACGAATATCTAAATTCAAATTTTTTTTGTTTAGCAAAAATTAAACTGAAATGATTCTTGAGTATTGATTTAATAGGTTGTATGTTTGTTGTCCTTGCAATTAAATTCTGATTGCAAACATACGTGCTAAGTTTGTAAAACCAATCACGCAGCAATAGGTTTAACGATGATCGAGAAAATTTTGCCTGAACTATTGTGGGATATAAAAGAAACGCACACACTCATTGACGTAAGATCGCCTTCAGAGTTTGCGCAAGGGCATATCCCAGGCGCATTAAATTTGCCATTATTTAATGACGAAGAACGCGCAAAAGTTGGCACTTTATATAAAACTGTTTCACCTGATAGCGCGTTTTTAAAAGGATTGGATTTTGTTGGACCTAAAATGTCGGGATTTATAAAAAAAGTGCGCAAATGGTCTCCTGAAAATAAAATCTTACTTAATTGTTGGCGCGGCGGAAAGCGCAGCGGATCAGTTGCTTGGCTTTTGGATTTTGCAGGGTTCGAAGTTAAAATTCTTCAAGGCGGTTATAAAAATTATAGGCATCAAGTGCTTTCGCGGTTTGCTCTGAACTATAAAATAATTATTGTCGGCGGTAAAACGGGAACAGGTAAAACTGCTGTTCTTCATGCGCTAAAAGAACGCGGCGAACAAATTATAGATTTAGAAGGTTTAGCACACCATAAAGGATCTGCTTTTGGTTGGATCGGTGAACTACCACAACCCACTACTGAACAATTCGAGAATAATTTTTACGAAGCTCTCCGTTTACTCCCTCCAGAAAAACGCGTTTGGGTGGAAAATGAAAGTCGCAACGTCGGTACTGTTTTTATTCCTTCCGAGTTTTGGTTTCAAATGAAAAATGCACCATCTATTCATTTACAAGTTCCTTCAGAAGAACGTTTAAAATATTTAGTCACTGTGTACTGCAATACGCAAAAGGAAGATTTAATAGAATCTTTCCAAAAAATAGAAAAGAAAATTGGTACAGTTCGACTTAAAAAGTGCGAAAATTATATTGCAGAAGAAAATTTTGAATCTGCGGCTGCAGAAGCACTCGCCTATTACGATAAAACATATTCGCACGGATTTGATGGCGTTGCACCAGAATTGCGCCACGAACTAACTGTTGACACAATTAACCCTGATTATAATGCTGAGTTATTAGTTGAGTTTGCAAATAAAATTTTAAAAAACTATTAAAACTTTTCACAGATTTCAATCTCTATCTTACCAAATTTCAAACTGTTTCAGATAAAATTGATAAAAAATTATTAGAGGATAAACAAATGGAAACGGCTGTTGAAGTATATAAAGATTCAGTATGCTTAAAATTATTCAAAAAAAAATTGGTAAAATGAAAGTATAAACCTTTCCAAACTTTGATGCAAGGTTGGAAAGTTATTGAATCGGAAAATTTAGAAATAGAATCTTTGTCTATTGCTAATTCCTTTTTAAATATTGATTTTCTCATTGACGAAATGCTGGAAAATAATAGAAAGAAAACTAATAAATCACAAAATTATTTTGCTCCACTTCAAAACTTTCGAACCAAATTTTTGAAAAAATTGAAATATTCGAGAGATTGCTCAAGCAAATTAATATCAAATTATCGCAACTTAAATTATTTTACGATGTTAATGAGGTATAGCAAAAGCAAATAGAAAATTCAATTGTTTAACTTAAAACTCTTGAAATTTCAGAACCAAAATTTTCATGCCTTTTTATTTTTCTTTAAAATTTTTAAATACAAATCTAGTATGACAAGCAAAATTTCTGCTTTAGAACTCCTCATTCTTACATCAATTCTAATAGTAATTGGTATTTCAGAATATGAGTATGTTGTATTGAAAGATCACGAACGCGCAATATTTATCGGATTGTGGCCTCCAACAATGTTATTATTTTTAATTTACTTCAACTCCAAAAAAAAATCTGATTAATATGGAAAATTTAGATCTTGTTTTAATGACGGCTGGTGTTGGAACACTTTACACAGCGTTTGCTTATGGATTTATAAAAGCAGTGTGGACTGAAAAGGGGACAACATTTAAAAAAAAGGAACCATAGGAGTTCATAAATCTTTATACAACCTTTTCAATTCAAATAGACATTTATTTATAACCTGCAATTCTGTAGTTGATTTTAAGCCCACGTTATTTTTTGGAAACCAAGAACCATCATCTTGTTAATCCCTAACTGTTAATTTGTTCTATATCCTGATAAATCAAAACGTATCCTTTAAAGCTTGATAGAGCTCGATTACAGATTTTACTTAAATTTTTTGTTACGCAAATCGGTCAAAAACCTTTCGAGTTCAGATTCGTCATGCAATAAAACTTCGCGCGGTTTTGAACCTTCATTCTGCCCAACAATACCGAGATGCTCCAATTGGTCCATAATTCTACCCGCGCGATTATATCCAAGTTTCAATCGGCGTTGAATCATTGATGTTGAGCCATGCTGATTTTGAACAACTAATCGCGCGGCATCGTCAATCATTTCATCCAAATCATTTATGTCAACAGCACCAGGATTGTGTTTAACTTCATCGCCTGTGAACTCTGGCAAAAAGTATGGTTGTGCAAAACCGGGTTGCTCGTGTATAAAATTTATCACGCGCTCAACTTCGGGCGTATCAACAAAGGCACATTGCAAACGCACAATATCAGAACCAGCAGTGAGGAGCATATCGCCACGACCAATAAGTTGATCGGCACCGTTTGTATCTAAAATGGTGCGAGAGTCAACCTTTGATGCTACTTTAAAAGCAAGACGCGCTGGAAAGTTTGCTTTAATAACACCAGTGATAATATTAACCGATGGTCGCTGAGTTGCTATAATTAAATGAATGCCTACAGCGCGCGAAAGTTGCGCCAAACGTCCGATCGGTAATTCAATTTCTTTACCTGCTGTCATAATCAAATCAGCAAATTCATCAATCACCAAAACAATGAAAGGCATATAGCGATGTCCTTTTTCGGGATTTAGTTTGCGATTGACAAATTTTTCGTTGTATTCTTTGATATTACGCGCTTGCGCTTTTTTGAGCAAATCGTATCGCTGCTCCATTTCAATCACGAGTGAATTGAGCGTTTTTACAACTTGCGTTATATCGGTGATAATCGGTTCAAGTTGATCGGAAAGATATGCTAAAAAATGGTTTTCAATTTTTGCATACGGCGAGAGTTCTACTTTTTTAGGATCAATCAATACCAATTTAAGTTGCGATGGATGTTTTTTATACAGCAGAGAACATAAAATTGTATTAATACCCACGGATTTACCTTGACCTGTTGCACCTGCAATGAGTAAGTGTGGCATTTTTGTTAAATCGGCAACAAAAACTTCGTTGCTAATGGTTTTACCGAGTGCAATGGGTAATTCCATATCTGTACGTCTAAATCTTTCGTGGCTTAAAACTTCGCGCAGAGAGACAACTTGTTTGCTTTTATTCGGAACTTCTATGCCAATTGTCCCGCGACCAGGAATAGGTGCGACAATACGAATGCCAAGCGCCGCTAAACTCAGCGCAATGTCATCTTCCAAATTTTTTATCCGCGAAATACGAACACCTGCTGCTGGCACTATTTCATAAAGTGTTACGGTCGGTCCGATTGTAGCGCGAATTTTAGTGATTTCGATTTTGTAATTCAACAAAGTTTCAATAATCTGATCTTTGTTGCTCTCTAATTCAGAGCGATCAATTTCAATTTTTTGATCTTCGTAATTATCGAGCAGTGGCAGAACAGGAAATTCGTATCCAGAAAGTTCAAGCGTCGGATCGTACAAGGTGCCTATTTGTCCGTAGGCTTTATCGTTAAATAAATTTGCTTGCGTCCCTGGTGTAGTAGTTACATGTTCAGTATTAGAAGATGAATCGTCGCTTTTTTCTGAACCATCATCACTTTTTATTTCTATTTCTAATTCTGTACCACCTTGTCTTAGTGCAGTTTGTGTAGCATTACCTGTTTTAGAAACAGCACTAAAAGCATCTGCC
>JAYVVO010000578.1:0-7892 GCA_043786955.1 Saprospiraceae bacterium | reverse complement strand
CGCAAAGTTAAAAAAACAAAAGCGACTACACGATTGAATTTTTTCATTTTACAAATTAAATTGTGAGTGAATTTTACACAAATTAAAACTCAATTGTGTAAAATTCAGTCACATTCCTGCTTTTCAATTTTATTTTTAAAAAATAATTTTGTACGGATGTTCACGTTTTCATTTCCAAAGCTAATAGAAAATATTTCAACCGATAAAAAAAAACCTCCTACAACCATTACGACTATATGAGGCTTTATTTATTTCTAAAAAACTAAAAATTAAGCCATCTCGAATTATTTCTTAGCTGATTTCTTTTTTGGATCATTGCGTTCAGGGCGAAGACTACGAACTGTTTCACCAGCGCGCCACATTTCGCTTTCGCGCAATTCAGATAATTCAACTTCTAATTTTTCGCGATAATCGTGTTTAGAATTTGAATCAATCGAACGTTGTGCTTCGTGTCCTGCTGCAACGGCATCGTATAAATCTGTAAAAACAGGTTTAACCGCATCTCTAAATTTTTTCCACCAATCTAAAGCACCACGTTGCGCGGTAGTTGAGCAGTTGGCATACATCCAATCCATGCCGTTTTCTGCCACCAATGGCATGAGCGATTGCGTTAACTCTTCAACCGTTTCGTTGAACGCTTCACTTGGAGTATGTCCGCGTTTACGCAACTCATCGTATTGTGCCGCAAAAATTCCTTGAATAGCACCCATTAAAGTACCACGTTCACCCGTTAAATCGGAATATACTTCGCGTTTGAAATCTGTTTCGAACATATAACCCGAGCCGATGCCGATACCAACGGCTAAACAGCGATTTTTACAATTTTTTGTGTAAGATTGAAAAATGGCGTACGACGAATTAAGTCCGCGTTTTTGCAAAAACATTCTACGCAGCGAAGTGCCAGAACCTTTTGGTGCAACTAAAAAAACATCCACATCCGTTGGCGGAATAATGCCCGTGCGATCTTTATAAGTAATTCCAAATCCGTGCGAAAAGTATAATGCTTTTCCAGCAGTTAAATGTTTTTTAACCGTAGGCCACACTGCAATTTGCGCTGCATCGCTAAGAAGATACATTATTATTGTTGCTTTTGCGCAGGCTTCTTCGATTTCAAATAAATTTTCGCCTGGAACCCAACCGTCATTAATGGCTTTTTGCCAAGTTTTAGAATCTTTACGCTGACCAACGATGACGTTGAATTTGTTATCGCGTAAATTTAACGCTTGACCAGGACCTTGCACACCATATCCTATCACGGCGATTGTCTCATCTTTTAAAACGCTTTTTGCTTTACGCAAAGAAAATTCGGAGCGCATCACTACGTTTTCTTCTGAGCCGCCAAAATTCAATTTTGCCATACTTGAGTTGATTTTACTTTAAGAATTTGGTGAAAGTACGTTTGAAAATTTAAACACGCTTTCCAATGATTAATATTTATAAAAAGATTTTACTGATTTGATTGAATTTTTTAAAATTCCTAAAAAAAATTAATTTGAAACTTGCTCTTCCGTTACGTCCATTTTTTTCAAATATTGATTGAGTTGCTCCATTGGGGTTGCTATCGCTACTCTACCCGATCGAACGAATTCGTAAATACCAATTTTACGCAAGTCGTCTAAAAGTGCTTCTGTTTCAGATTCAATACCCGTTTTTTCAATCACGATAAATTCTTCTTCAGTAGTTAAAATACGCGCGTTGTGTTTTCTGATCAACTTTATCATGATTCCAGGTTCTCTGAAAGGTGCGGACGGCACTTTGTATAAAGCTATTTCTTGATTAATAATTTCATTATCCTTATAATAAAATGATTTCAAAACGTCCACTTGTTTATCGAGTTGTTGCACTAATTTTTTTACTGCACTTTCAGTGCAATTGACCACTATGGTAAATCGGAAGATACCTTCCATGGATGATTGCGATGTCGTCAGAGATTCGATATTAATGTGGCGGCGCGTGAAAACCATGACCACGCGCATTAATAAACCCGCTTTGTTTTCAGTGAAAACACTTATTGTAAACTGCTCAATCATATTATTTGTCTTATTAAACCTCGTAGGTTTTAAAGACCTACGAGGTTTTTGAATTAAAAGTCCGCACTTAAAACAATTTCTGCAACCGATTTGCCAGCAGGCACCATCGGAAAAACGTTATCTTCGCGTTCCACCATGACGTGCAATAAAAACGGACCTTTATGTGCTAACATTTCTGCAACACCTGCTTTAAGTTCGGATGTTTTAGAAATTTTTTTGCCTGTTATTCCGAATCCTTCGGCAATTTTTACAAAATTAGGATTTTTTAAAGCGACTGAACTGTATCTGTTATCGAAAAAAAGTTGCTGCCATTGGCGTACCATACCGAGATATTCATTATCGAGAATGACAATTTTTCCTGGCACATCCCACTGCGAAAACATACCGAGTTCTTGGAGTGTCATCTGAAAACCACCATCGCCGATAAAAGCAACCGCCGTCTTATCTGGAAAAGCCAATTGAACACCAAACAATGCTGGTAAAGCAAATCCCATAGTTCCTGCACCACCCGAACTTACCCACTGATTGGTGTGCATATATTTATAATAGCGCGCTGTTGACATTTGATGTTGCCCAACATCTGCGACAACCAATGCTTCATGGTTGGTTTGGTTCGATACTTCGCGCACAACTTGCCCCATGCGCATCGTTTCGTTTCCTTCTTCGTTCAAATCGCGACGAATAACTTTTTCATGTTCAATCGCATCGCATTTTTTAAATTCTTCCACCCAAGAAGTATGAGTTTTCTTTTTAACTAAAGGCATCAACGCCTCTAATGCTTCGCGCGCATCGGCATTAATAGCAACAGTTGTTTCCATATTTTTATCAATCTCCGCTGGATCAATTTCGATATGAATCAGTTTGGCTTGCTTTGCAAAACGCGAAAGATCTCCCGTCACACGATCGTCAAATCGCATTCCGATAGCAATTAAAACATCACACTCGTTATTTTTTATGTTCGCGCCATAATTTCCGTGCATCCCAAGCATTCCTGCATTGAGATGATGACCTGACGGTAAATTACCCAAACCGTGCAACGTATGTCCTACAGGGATACCCGTCTTTTCTACAAATTTTCTAAAAACACTCTCTGCACCTGCAATTTGAATACCATGTCCCGCTAAAATATAAGGTTTCTGTGCACCGTTAATCAATTTCGCCGCTTCATTTAAAGTAGAAAAATCTAATTTAGGTCTTGGATGATAAGAACGGACAGAATCTGTTTTCTGATAAACAAAATCAAATTTTTCGAGTTGCGCATCGCGCGTGATGTCAATTAAAACTGGTCCTGGTCTGCCAGAATTAGCGATGTAAAATGCTTTTGCAAAAACTGCAGGCACTTCACTCGCTTTAGTAATCTGATAACTCCATTTGGTGACTGGGAAAGTACAACCAAGTATATCCACTTCTTGGAACGCATCTGTGCCGAGCAAATTTGATCGCACCTGACCAGTGATGCACACCAATGGTGTAGAATCTAAAAGTGCATCACCCAAACCTGTAATTAAATTTGTTGCACCAGGACCCGATGTGGAAATGGCAATTCCCGTTCTGCGTGTGACGCGCGCATAACCTTCCGCGGCATGAATGCCGCCTTGTTCGTGTCGCGGTAAAATATGTCGCAAACGATCCATATAGCTATACAGTGCATCATAAAAAGGCATGATGGCACCACCTGGATAACCAAAAATAGTATCCACACCTTCTTTCAACAAACACTCGCAAATAGCTTCTGCACCCGAAAGTCGTACCGATTGTACAACCTCAGGTAAGGCGCTCGATTTTTCTGAATGGTACGCTTGTTTATGCATAATCAATATTTTTTTCGATGGGTTTGCACCCATCACTGTTATATGTCGCGCTTTTAGCGCTTAATATTCCTTATTACTTTTTACTTATTC
The DNA here is from genome assembly GCA_043786955.1 of Saprospiraceae bacterium. Classification (GTDB taxonomy): domain Bacteria; phylum Bacteroidota; class Bacteroidia; order Chitinophagales; family Saprospiraceae; genus JAAFJT01. The sequence continues at coordinate 3,961 of JAYVVO010000578.1, read as the reverse complement.
CCTATAATGCGTCTGTTACGCAACCCTCGCTCGCTGTAGAAACCAATTTAGCATATTTTAAGAGCGCACCGTTTGTAGCTAATAACGGACGCTGCACGTATTCATCGCGTCTTTTTTTCCATTCGGTGTCGCTTAAATCTACGTCTAATCTGTTGTTCACGGCATCAATCGTAATTTTATCGCCATCCATGAGCAAAGCAATATTTCCACCAGATTGTGCTTCAGGCGTTATATGGCCGACAACAAAACCGTGTGTTCCGCCCGAAAAACGACCGTCTGTTATTAGTGCAACACTCGTACCAAGTCCAGCACCCATAATTATAGACGTAGGCTTTAACATTTCTGGCATACCTGGTCCGCCTTTTGGTCCTATGTAACGAATAACTACAACATCACCCGAAACAATTTTACCTGCAATAATAGCATCATTCGCTAACTGTTCGCTATTAAATACTTTCGCGGTGCCTATAAAAATTTCGCCTTCTTTGCCTGTAATTTTTGCAACAGAACCGCCCTCAGCTAAATTGCCGTATAAAATTTGAAGATGCCCAGTTGCCTTAACTGGATTACTAAAAGGTCTGATAATTCCTATTTCTAAATCGAGCGGCGGTGTATTTGCATAATTTTCTGCAATCGTTTTCCCCGTGACCGTTAAACAATTCGGATGTAAAAAATTATGGTCGAGTAATAAACGCATCACAGCCGGAATACCGCCGACGCGCCATAAATCTTCCATAACGTATTTACCCGACGGTTTCAAATCGGCAAGAAAAGGCGTTTTATTACTGATGCGTTGACAATCCTGCAAAGTGAAGTTTACATTAACCGATTTCGCCATCGCAATAAGGTGCATAACAGCATTCGTAGAGCCACCCAAAATAGTCACGAGCGTAAAAGCATTTTCAAATGCTTCAAACGTCATGATATCGCGCGGTAAAATATTTTTTTCAAGAAGTATTTTAACGGCTGCACCGATTCGCGCGCACTCATCACTTTTATCTTTACTGATTGCGGGAAAAGACGCATCGCCAGGTAAAGCCATGCCGAGTGCTTCAATTGCTGAACTCAATGTATTTGCAGTGTACATTCCGCCACAGGCTCCAGGTCCAGGTATAGAATTCTGAACAATTCCTGCAAAATCTTCTTCACTGATTGTACCTGCTAATTTTTTTCCAAAAAGTTCAAAAGCTGACACTACGTCTAATTTTTGATTTTTATAATAACCCGGCGCAATTGTTCCGCCATACACCAAAAGCGATGGACGATTCAATCTTCCCATACCCATGATAGCACCTGGCATATTTTTGTCGCAACCAACAATCGCAACAACGGCATCATACCACTGCGCTGAAACAACTGTTTCAATAGAGTCCGCAATTAAATCGCGACTTAGGAGAGAATAGCGCATACCATCCGTTCCCATCGAAATACCGTCGCTCACGCCAATGGTATTGAATATAAGTCCAACTAAATTTTCATTATTAACGCTTTTTTTTATGTCGAGCGCGAGTGCATTCAAGTGCATATTGCACGGATTTCCTTCCCAACCCGTTGATACAATACCAACCTGTGCTTTTTTAAAATCTTCTTTCGTTAAACCTATGCCATGCAACATAGCTTGCGATGCAGGTTGTGTTTCATCTTGCGTTATACGCTGGCTGTATTTGTTTAAATTATCCAATTTTATATTTTTTCTAATCTTTAATGTAAAAATAGGCTACTGACAGCTCTCTTCGACAAGAAAATAGTTGGTATTTACAATGCCAAACAGAATGAAATATGTTTTAAATTGTTGTAAATCACTTATTTAATGTAATGGAATAAAAACTTTAAAAATCAATTTCTGAGTTCGATTACGCAATAATAAACTACAAAGTTTTAAATTTTATTAGGAATAAGTTGTTCTTAGTAAAATATTTATGAAAAAGAACGTTTTAATATTCAATTGCAAAAAAAATACATACAAAGTGAAGCGTGCAATAAAATATTAAGAAAAGTTTAAGTGCTAAAATTTTTGCTGCTGTATAATTAATGCTACTTTTGATGAAATTTTAATAACATGTCACGTCAAGTCATCTTAGAAAACAGTGGTTTAAAACAACCTGTTGGTAGTAGAAGAAAACGCATTAGTGACCATGCAATGGTTGAAGCAACAATCTATTTAAAACCAGAAGTTTCAATTGATTCTATATTAGCTAAAGTTCTAAAATCAGGAAAATATTTGACGCGACAAGAACTGGCTGCGACATACAAAGCATCGACCGAAAACTTTCAAAAGGTTGCGGCATTTGCTGAATCGCACGGATTAAAAATTATTAAAAATGCCACTGAAAACGCACGCGCTATTTCTGTACAAGGATCAGCGGCAAATATTAAAAGTGCTTTTGGTGTCAACTTAAATATCGTTAAAAATAAAGCAGGAAAAGTATTTCACACGCGCGAAGGTTTTATTAAAGTTGATGCCGACGTGCATCCGTTGATTGAAGGCGTTTTTGGTTTAGATACTAGACCTAAAGCGCGCACACTTTTTCAAATTCTTGGATTTCCAAAAACGATTGAACAAAAATCCACTGCGCAAAAAGGTTTCGCACAATCTCGCGCTATTATGGAGCGCGCTTTAGTACCTAACACAGGTTTCTACCCTACCGACTTGGCAAAATTTTATAATTTTCCAAATAATGCCGACGGTACTGGTCAGTGCATTGGAATTGTAGAATTGGGTGGCGGACACGCGCAAACCGATTTAGATTCCTATTTCGCAAAACTTAATTTATCGAGTCCCAACATCGTAACAGTCAGTGTTGACGGCATTACAAACGCACCCGTTGGCGATGCTAATTCTGCTGATGGCGAAGTTATGCTCGATATAGAGGTGGCTGGCGGTGTCGCACCGAATGCAACAATTGCAATGTATTACGCACCGAATACTGATATTGGTTTTTTAGATGCTATAACTACGGCTATTAACGACACAACAAATAATCCTTCAGTGGTGAGTATTAGTTGGGGAAATCCTGAACAATTTTGGACAGTTCAATCGCTTATTGCTTTTAACGACGCTTTTAAATCGGCTGCTGCGATTGGTGTAACTATAACCGTTGCTGCTGGCGACAGCGGTAGTAGCGATGGGGTAAATGACGGCAGTGTAAATGTAGATTTTCCTGCGTCGAGTCCGTATGTTTTAGCTTGTGGTGGTACAAAAATTATTTTGAGTGCCGATGATAGTTCTATTGATTCAGAAATTGTTTGGAACGAAGGTACAACTTCTGCAGGTGGCGGCGGTGTCAGCGATTTTTTTGCACTGCCCGATTATCAAATCAATTCTAACGTACCCCCTTCTTTTAATAATAATTTTGTCGGTCGCGGATTACCCGATGTCTCCGCAGATGCTGATCCAGCAACAGGTTATAAAATTACCGTAGATGGCGGTAATTATGTTTTTGGTGGAACAAGTGCTGTTGCACCACTTATGGCAGGACTGATTGCGCTGACGAATCAAATTCAAGGAAAAAATATCGGATTTATTCATCCTGTCATTTATGCCGACCCAAATGCTTTTCGAGATATTATTTCAGGTAATAACACTACCACTTCAACAAATCAAGGTTTTACTGCTTCTCAAGGTTGGGATGCAGCATCTGGATTAGGTGTAGCTGACGGAAATGCTTTTGTAACTTTATTTAATATACCTGTTAGCAATCAGCCATGAGCTAAAAGCTAAAAGCTAACTTCTTTTTTAATATTCACACTAAAAATTTTTTATGGCCCACTCACCAAAACCTTTAGTTGATAGTTATTTTAAAAAATCAACAGGTAAAACAAACACGCCTATAGACGGCAACGCTATTGTAGAAGCGTCCATTTATTTAAAAACGGAAAATTCCATTGATGCTATTTTAGACGACGTTTTAAAAACGGGCGTTTATTTAACACGCGATGAATTGGCTGCAAAATATGCAGC
>JAYVVO010000577.1:0-2781 GCA_043786955.1 Saprospiraceae bacterium | reverse complement strand
TTAACACTACCGAAAAGCCATTGCTCGAACTTTTAGATATTATTGAAAAAAAAGTAAAACCTATTTTAGTAAACTTTCAAACTGAAATTATATGAGTAGCGAATTTTATAAGAACAAAGAAGAAACGGTACTGTACAAGGTTACAAAAAAGCGAATTCTATCGCGTCGCTATATCGGCAATGAAAATATACACATGGATTGCAGTCGCGATGAAATTTACTTCAATCGCGTATCTCTTGAAAATTTAGAAATAACAATGGATTGCAGTCGCGATGAAATTTACTACAATCGCGTATCTCTTGAAAATTTAGAAATAACAGAGGCAGAATACAAAGAATTAAACGCAAAGTTTTCTTTACTTCACTTAAAAATTAAATAAAATGAATATTACTGATTTTAAAATTACTTACTACAAAAACAAGGACGAGACGCGTTTTTACAAATTGCTGCACAAGGAAATTATTTTAATAGCAATCGTTCAGAACGAAGTTATAGTAAATCGCTTTAGGGCGAATCGTACAGAGTGTGAAAGCATAAAAAGCGATTCGATTGAAGTAGCAAAGAAAGATTTTGATGCCTTAACACGTGTCGCAATGCTTAGTAAATTTATAACTGTTCCTAAAATACTAACAAGATGAACTTATTAGAAGAAAAATTAGCAAAGGATTTGATTGTAAAAACGTTTATGCTATTTCAGTCTTATATTGAAGAAGGCAAAACGGAAAAAAAACACCTTATCGGCAGAGTGTTGTGCGATTTTCAAGAAAATGAACTCCTGCTTTTGGAGACGTTTTTCAAAGAAGCCGTAATGCTCCAGCCCAAAAAAAAGGAGATTAAATCCAAGTTTATTGAAACATTGAACACGTTTAAAAGTGTATAAGTGTTAAGGAATTAGATAAGAGGTATTTATAAGTTTTTACGCTTGGGTTGCAGTTGCTAAAAATTAAATTGTAATTTTGCAACCTGAGTTTTTTTTTACTCAACTATACAAAAATAACAAAATCATGGCAGCTATAAAAAAGCTTCTTCCGCGCCTATCGGCGAACTTTTTACCAAAAACAAACGACGGATTTATAGATTATGCTGAAGCAAAACGCCTAATGGATATTGGTTTGGCATCTACCGCACAAATTTATTCGGGCTTACAAGCTAACGCAATACAAATTGAAGAGGCAATTCTTGGCGGGTGCTTACAATTCACAAGCGCAACAAAATTAGTTGTTGGCATTTTCAACAACATCCGAAAACCTTTTTACGCCGAAAACAACAATATTATTTACAACTCACTGTGTAGGCTCCTTGATTCCAACGTTCCGATTGACCTATTAACGGTTTTCAACGACTTAGCAATAAATAAAGAGTCTGACAAGGTGGGGGTATATTATCTAACGCAATTATCTAATAAGCTGACATCATCGGCGAACATCGAATATCATGCGCGCATTTGTTTTCAGCACTATATACGTCGTACTTCCTTGGAGTTGACGGCAGAACACACAACAACAATCTACGATTTAAGCGTTGACGTTTTCGATATGAACGAAAAGTTTATTGAGAAAATAAGAAAATTGGAAAATCCATTCGCGCCTGGACAAACGTTAGATATGGAAGCGGTAATGCAAAAAGCGTTGGACACAAAACCAAAAAGGCAAATAATTGGTAATCTATTTCGTGAACGCGATATATTAATACTGTACGGTCCCGCAGGGGTTGGTAAATCTATATTAGCCCTACAAATCGCAGATGCAATTTCCAAGGGGAACGGTCTGTTCGACAATCTATTTCGCAACGATTGTGGAGAGCAAATTGTTTTATATTTCGATTTTGAGTTGGAGTTTGCGGACTTCAAAGACCGCTACTTTGACGCAAAAGGAGAGCCATACAAGTTTTCAAAAAATTTATTTCGGTTTGGTGATACGGACGAAAACCCGTTTGACTTTAAGGATATTGCAGATAACGCCGCGCAAATTCTACGCAAAGCAATTGAAAAAACTAAGCCAAACGTTGTGATAGTTGATAATTTAACCTTTTTGACAAATGGCAATACTTCCGATGCAGAAGTAGCAAGTAGTATTAATAATATTATCACGAACCTCGTAAAAAAACATGGCGCGTCCGTAATTCTATTGGCACACGTACCCAAAAAAGATAGTTCAGCACCACTCGAGTTAAAGGATATTAAAGGTTCTTCGCTTCTTGGCGATGGTATTAAATGCGCTATTGCTTTAGGGCAAAGCAATAATATTCCAGACACCTACTACATTAAGCAAACTAAATCGCGCGGTTCTAAGCAACTATTAACAAGCGATAATGTACTTACCTACGAAATTAAAAAAATAGGAGCCTTTACACAGTGTGTAACGTCTGAGGTTATTTTTTGCAAAGAGAGTGTACATTTAGCAGTGTACAACGAGTCGGATTCTTCGGCAGAGGAAGAGGAAGTTATTTATGATATGCACATGAATAAAAAGCTAAGTTTCCGTAAAATCGCAAAACAGTTGCTCGGGGATGAAGAAAAACAGAGCACCGTGCACGGAAAATTTAAAAGGTATTGCATGAAGCGGGAAAAAATATTGCAAGAAGATGAAAGCGAAATGGTAGAAGTTTCTCAAATTCCAGATGTAACGAACGAGAATTTACCGTTTTAAAAGAACTTTGGTTTTTAGTATAGTTGTGTATGATTCGACGAAGCGACCTAAACGGGTCGCTTTTTTTTGTTTATAGTCGAAAATAACAATTTACTTTCTGTTCAGATTCGTTCACATTATGAACAAACAAAAG
>JAYVVO010000576.1:0-7903 GCA_043786955.1 Saprospiraceae bacterium | reverse complement strand
AACGCAATAAATTCTGAAAGCGTCGCGTGAACGCTTAATGCCGTCGCCATGTTGAGTAAAAAAAATTCGGAAGGTTGCAACGGCACGTTTTGTAGAATGAGCGAATAAGCGATATTTTTATCCGCTTCGCTTTGCCATATGTTTCCGCGTTGACCAACACCTTGAATTTGATTAAAAGTAGTTAACAATGTGCCGTGAATATTTTTCGAGCTACTTTTACCACTTAAATTTTGTAGTAAACGCCGCGCTTCGGTGTTCGTAGAATCAGTTACTTCAAAGTGATGCCACTGCTTACCGATAAATTTTGTTGATTTAATCACCGAAAACTTGTTAAGAAGTGTTTTTAGCCGTAAATTGGCGCTTAATTTAAATTTTTAAACAAAATTACTCATTTGAGCACACAAAATGCCGTTTTGCCCGCCAAAGTTACTGTTGAAGTTTTAAATAACTTAATAGTTGATGCAATTCAAGATATTAAAGGAAAGAACATTATCAAGATAGATTTAAGTAAACTTTACGATGCACCCGCCGATTTTTTTATCGTTTGCGAAGGTGAATCGAACGTACAAGTCCGCGCCATCACCGATAGTATTCGCCGCAAAATTAAAGATATGATGGGTATTCCGCCCTATCATTTAGAAGGTGGTACGCAATCAACTTGGGTTGTGATGGATTATTTTGAAACTGTCGTCCACGTTTTTCATAAAGAAGCGCGTTTATTTTACGAGCTCGAAGCGTTATGGAGCGATGGAACGTTTACACAATACGACGACTTAAATTAATTTTACATTGGGGAAAAATATGCACTGTAAGAACACTATTATAGATTTTGCATTCATTTACAATATGCCGTTAACAATTACGTCAATAAAGTAATTGAGTTAGCGCGTAATTGTTTTAGCCCAATTTAATTTCACTCACTACAAAAAGTATCCGTCAACAGCGTTGTAAAGCATGGAAAAAAATGATTTAGATAGTATCAACGGGAATAGCAACAAGCCAACAAAACCCAGTAACGGGAATAACCTCGGTACGTATTGGGTTTATGGTTTGATTGCCATTTTGCTCATAGGCATTAATGTTTACATGATGCAAGGTATAGAAAAAACTTCTAAAAACACGAACGATTTAGAAGATATGCTACGCAAGGATGATGTAGAAAAACTCAATTTAGCCTATAACGAAGGCAGTCTTGAAATCTATATCAAACCCGATAGGTATAAAAACTATGGCATCACAGGCAGTCGCATTCCGAACCGACCGAATTTTAAAATTAGGTTGCCACAAGAAGCGTTTACTTCCTTCTGGACAAATTTTTATACAAAAAATCCTACACTCAATAAACCCATTTTAGAATACGACCAAAGAACAAGTTTCTTGCCGCAAATTCTGAACGGTTTATTTTTCTTCGCTATTTTCGGTACACTTCTCATGATTTTTATGCGTCGCGTTGGTGCAGGTGGCGGTGCAGGTTCGCAAATATTTAATATTGGCAAATCGAAAGCACAAATGTTCGACCAAAATGCAAAAGTTAATACAAACTTTGCAGACGTTGCTGGTTTAGACGAAGCTAAAGAAGAAGTGATGGAAGTCGTAGATTTTTTAAAAAATCCAAAGAAATATACAGCACTCGGTGGAAAAATTCCAAAAGGTGTTTTATTGGTCGGACCTCCAGGTACAGGAAAAACTTTATTGGCAAAAGCTGTTGCAGGTGAAGCGAACGTTCCGTTTTTCTCGATTTCTGGTTCTGATTTTGTTGAAATGTTTGTCGGCGTAGGAGCAAGTCGTGTACGCGATTTATTTCGCCAAGCGCGCGATAAAGCACCGTGTATTATTTTTATTGACGAGATTGACGCGATAGGTAGATCGCGCGGTCGTGGACAATTTCAAGGAGGTAACGACGAGCGCGAAAATACACTCAATCAACTTTTAGTTGAAATGGATGGTTTCCCGACGGATAAAGCTGTTATATTAATGGCAGCAACCAACCGCGCCGATACACTCGATAACGCTTTAATGCGTCCAGGTAGATTCGACCGTCAGATAGGAATTGATTTACCCGATTTAAAAGGTCGCGAACAAATTTTCGCCGTGCATCTTCGCAACATAAAAATTATTCCAGAAGTGCTGCCTTCCGTTTTAGCGGAAATGACGCCTGGTTTTGCAGGTGCCGATATTGCCAACGTTTGTAACGAAGCCGCATTGATTGCAGCGCGTAGAAATAAAGTGTCTATTAGCATGGACGATTTTAATTACGCCCTCGATAAAGTGATTGGTGGTTTGGAGCGCAAGAGTAAAATTATTGCGCCCGAAGAAAAAATCATCATCGCTTATCACGAAGCAGGTCACGCTATTTGCGGTTGGTTTTTAGAACACGCCAGTCCATTAGTAAAAGTTACGATTGTTCCGCGCGGAATTGGTACACTCGGCTATGCGCAATATTTACCAAAGGACGAATACATTACGCGCACAGAAGCGTTGAACGATAGAATTTGTATGACACTCGGTGGACGCGCAGCGGAAGAAGTTGTGTTCGGCAAAATTTCTACGGGAGCGCAAAATGATTTAGATCAGATTACGCGCATTGCTTACGGCATGGTTGCAATTTATGGTATGAATACTTTAGTCGGAAACGTATCGTATTACGGTATGTCGCAAGATTCGTATAACCGTCCCTATTCTGATAACACGGCAACGTTGATGGATAACGAAGTACGCAAAATTTGCGAAGCACAATTTGTACGTGCTAAAGATTTACTTCGTGAAAAACGTCAAGAACTCGAACTCTTAGCACAACACTTATTAGAGCGCGAAGTTTTAGTGAAGTCGGACGTAGAAGCACTGATTGGTAAACGCCCTTTCGCGCCAGCCTCGCACGTAGCTGAATTAGAAAAAGAAACACCTATTTTGTAAATCACGAATTATGAACTGAATTAAAACCGCTTCTCTCAAAATGGAGCGGTTTTTTTATTGCCATGAATAAAATCGGTGGCATTTTTTACGATTAAAAGATTCTTTGGTTTCTATTACCCCAAAAGATATGATGCTTGATGGTAATGTAGATTTGGTTTTAGGAATTTTACAAAACATTGTAGAAAAGCAACTACTCCGATGATTTAGTCATCAATTTTCCTTTCCAAATTCGGTTAACTATTCGCATGTTTTTTTTAAAAGTAACATGCGCTATAACATCAACATCTGCGTAACCTAAAGGGAATTATTTAATTTTCCATCGGCAACTCTCAATTATCCATTATTTTAATCCTTTCCCGCCTTGAGGTGTGAGGAAAATAATTTCTGGTATTCCGCTTACTAAATTATTTACTGCTGTGCGATAAGTAATGTATGTATCCGAGTTTTCGTGCAATGTTCTAACTTCTTCGTTCGCATAAACGATGTAAATAAAAATAACATTCTCATCCGTTGGAGAAGTACTGACTATAAATAGTTCTGTCCCATCTTCATTAGCCTCGAGTTTGGAAGCAAAAGCTAAAATATGATCTATCAGGGCTTCTTTTTTTTCGGCAGTTACGCAATATTTTTTGAATAAACTGACTTTTATTGGATCCATAAAAATATTTTATAGTTGACAGATCAGAACTGAGAATTGAGAGATGAAATTATTTATGTTTTTCACTTTGAACTCTTAACTTAAAAAAAGCCTGCCCCGAAAAGCAGGCTCTATAAAGGAAATACACTAATAGTTAATAGCTGTAAGATAAGGGCTATTAACTATTATGCAAAACCAACATTGGTTTAGAAATATCTGCGAAAGCCATTTCTTGGATAACGCTTTTGGTAAATAAGTTTTCCCAAAAACTGCGTTTACGGCTTACAAAAGCCATTAAATCAATTTGGTTTCTAAGTGCGTATTTTTTTAACTCGATGACTTTGTTGCTTCCATAAATAGAATGTGTTTCAAAGCGTAAATTTGGATCGGTCATAAAAAATAGTTCGCTCCAATTTATGTCTTCATCTTCATTGAGTACATCGGAATCTACATCAGCCACGTGAACAAAATGAATAGTTGCTTTCAGAGTAAGCGCAAAATCATTAATTTCTTTAACCATTGTTGGCGATAAAGAAAAATAATTACACGCGTACATGATTTTTTTAATCGGTTGCCAATGCGTGTTTTCTGGAATTAATAATACGGGGCAGTGTGCGCCTTTTGCAACATTGAGTGACGTGGTACCAGTCATTCGGGCAATAAAATCTTGCAACCCCGTCGCTCCAATAACAATTAAATCTGTGTCTGAATCATCAGAAAGTTCAATTAAGCTACTATCGGCAGAGCCATCTAAAATTTGAGTTTTAATTTGCGTTTTATGCGAGGTAAAATAATTATTCATTATTTCTTTTTCGCTCGCTTCATCGTTTATAAAATTTTGAAGCGCTTGATTAGCTTCAGATTCTGTAATCTGTGTGACATTGACGGAAGCGAGATCGTAAGAAGGCATCAAATATTCTTTGACGTGAACAACCGTAATTGTAGCGTCTAACACGCTTGCCAAACCTTTTGAATAACCAAAAGCGTTTCGCGAAGTGACTGAAAAATCGGTTGGAACAACAATATTTTTAATATTTTTCATTAGTTTAAAATTTTAAAAGTTTTTTAGAAAATTGCTTTTTAATATGTTACTTCATTTTCATTGACTTCTATAGAATGTTTCTGCTTATTTAGTTTTAGTAATTATACAGTTTCAACAAAGTTTAGAACAAAAAAGTAAAAGCTATTTTTTTTTGGGAACATACACACCGTTAAAATCCATGAAGTCACCTTCTTTCAGCGTAATTTTCTTTCCATTTTTTAATTCGCACACACCTATATTGTTAACGTGTGTGCCATTCACTAAAGTTATATTATAGTTCATGGGCGATACAGTTTCATCTTTAACAGAAACCATTTTACCTTCGCGCATTGCAATCCCTTCTTTCAAATTAGCATTCGCAGGTTTACGAACAGAATTAGCAATTTTAAAAGTTGATTTAAATTTACCTTTACTGTTCATAATATCCCGCGTTTTTCTGTATTCGGTATTTATCTCGCCGTCTGTCTGATCTTTTTTGATTTGAGCATCCATAATATAAGAAGTTTTAAAAAACATGAAAGCAGTAAAAAAAAGTAACTTTTTCATACTTTTCTGTTTAAATTTTGCATTGCCTTTTGGTATTTACTTTTACTCTTTACCTTTTGCTATTTCGTGGCTGCTAATTTTTTAAATGAATCACCTAAATCATTCATACTTTTATTGAAATTGGTTTTAAACGTTTCCCATTTATCCTTAGTATCAGCTTTATAATCGTTAATCTGTTTTTTCATGTCAGAGTTTTTAAGATCTAACTCGGCAATTTTCATTTTATATTCCGCTTTAGCGTCTTGTTTTTCGTTTGCAACGCGTGCTTTGAATTCGGCAATACTTTTATCGTTTTCAGCAATTTTAGCGTTTGCTTCCTTACGGTAATTATCAATTTCATTCAGGTAATCCACTTTAGCTTTTTCTAAATCGGTGTTCGCTTGTTTTGCTGTTTCTTGTGCTGATACTAATTTTTCCGTAGGTGTGCTTTCGCAAGCTGTTACCACAAAAAATAAACCAAATGCAAAATAAACTAATGTATTTTTGGTTTTAATGCCTAGTGGCAATCTCGTTGAATTAATCATTTATTTTTATGTTAGAGCGTTGCAAATTAACTTTCGCAGCGGCACAAAGGTGATATTTTTATTTGTTCTAATAGTTACATAATCCTATTTTAAATTTACATTATTAACAGATTGATTGGTATAAATATATGCTCGTTTCTTGCAGTGCCTTTATAAATTACTTAATTGGCAAATCGGTTAAAGCGAAAATCAAAATTATTTAACAACCTGAAAATTTTCTTCGCAAGTTGCTTTTATTTTTCTATTTAATAATATCTTTGAATTCAAACGCTCATCTTTCAAAAACTTTACGCAAACTTGTTTAACTCGCGCTGTAATTTTAAAACCCCTCCTACGACAATAAAAGTTACCTTTGCATTTTTATTTGAAATTGATAGCGATGACTTTTGAAGAATTAGGATTAAATAAACCGCTTGTTAATGCTTTGAGCGACTTAGGATACACTGAGCCTACGTCTATTCAGACCAAAACATTTAAAGTTGCCCTTTCTGGAAAAGATATAATTGGTATAGCGCAAACAGGTACAGGTAAAACTTTCGCTTATATTTTACCGTGCTTGCAGCTATGGAAGTTTTCTAAAACGCATAATTTTGAACCAGAAGTTTTAATTCTCGTTCCAACGCGCGAATTGGTAGTGCAAGTGGTTGAAGAAGTTGAAAAACTGATAAAATATATGCCTTCCGTCAAAGTTGGTGGCGTGTACGGTGGCTCGAACATAAATAGTCAGATAACTTTAATTAAGACGGGATTAGATATTTTAGTAGCAACGCCAGGACGTTTACTGGATTTAGTCGGTCAAGGACAACTGCGGTTGAAAGACGTTAAGCGATTGATTATTGACGAGGTGGATGAAATGCTCGATCTCGGATTTCGATTTCAGTTGGTGCGCATTTTTGAATACTTACCTGCAAAGCGACAAAATTTGGTTTTTTCGGCAACCATGACCGATAAAGTCGAAGTACTAATTGATTCCTATTTTAATTTTCCTATAAAAATTGAAGCTGCGCCGACAGGAACGCCACTCGAAAACATTGAGCAATTTGCGTATTATGTACCGAACTTCAATACGAAGGTGACGCTGCTCAAAAAACTCTTGCATGAAAATCAGGAGATGACGAAAGTTTTGGTGTTTACCTCCACCAAAAAATTAGCTGACGTTTTATTTGAGCAAATTGATACAGAATTTCCAGAACAAATCGGCGTTGTGCATGCCAATAAAGCCCAAGCAAAACGTTTCGACACCGTTAAACTTTTTCACAACGGCACTATACGTGCTTTAATTTCCACCGATTTAGTAGCGCGCGGCATAGATATTTCAGAAGTGACGCACGTTATAAATATGGATACGCCCGATTCGCCCGAAAATTATATGCACCGCATTGGCAGAACAGGTCGCGCGGATAAAAAAGGTATTTCGATTACTTTTATTGCCGACAGAGAAAAAGACCATCAAGTTGAGATTGAAACGTTGATGAACAAAACGATTGACATTTTACCTTTACCAGAAGATTTACCGATTTCAGATGTCTTGATTCCCGAAGAATTCCCTGTTATAATGATGAAATCCGTTCGCGCCAAAATGCCGAAAAAAGATGAGACGAATGCGGCATTTCACGAAAAATCGTTACTTCGACAAAAAGTAAATCATAAAATTCGTCGCGCTGAGGCAATGCGTATAAAATACGGTAAACCTAAAACGCGCGGTCAAAAGATACGAAGTAAAAAATGATGTAAGGGCACATATTTGTGTCGTCCATAATTGAAACGCAGTAATTTTATTTTTTCATTTCACTGAATGATTTAAAACTGCGCGCTCTATTGTATTTTTATAAACCATAAAAATATTGCCGTGCTGTTTTCAAAAAATTTATACTTCCGAATTTTTTTTTTAGTTTTCATCGCAAGTGTTTGCAACCTAAAAAATATTTATGCTGCCGATACTTTTGTGCAAATAAAAGTGCGCAACGCGACAGAAAAATTTGTTACCCTCACCTTCACAGAATCGGACTCGTTAGAGCGCTATTTTAAAATTGATTTGGATGTACAATTCGGAACGCATTTTATTTTCGATTTAAAAAATCCTGTGTGGGCGATTCTACGGAGCGGAACGCGTGAAGAACTTATTTTCATTCAACCTGCAGATGATTTTTCAATTATTTTTTCGGGCGAAAAAGACGATGCACTCAAACCTATTTTCGGCGGAGCGACAGCGAAAGACAATCGGTTCTATCAGCAGATGAT
>JAYVVO010000575.1:0-2785 GCA_043786955.1 Saprospiraceae bacterium | reverse complement strand
AGTGCGAAGCGACGTAATTATTTGCCAAGGCTATACCAAATGCTCCACCGAGTTGCCGTATCATATTATTTAATCCAATGGCGGCTGGATAATCTCTCGGATTCAATCCTTGAACCGCTTGATTAATAAGTGGCAACTGCACTAAAGAAATACCAAAAGTGCGCAACACCAAAACATAAAAAAAATCGGAGCGACTCGCCTCACCATTCATCGTGCTACCCATAAAACCAAACGTAACGAACATCACCGTTCCAATGATAATGAACGGAATAGGTGATACACCTGCTCCCATGGCGCGACCAATTAATGGAAACATAAACACACCGACGAGCGTGGGTAACAAAATTGAGAGACCTGTTTCCAAAGGTGTAAAACCATTTATGCGTTGCACCAAAACAGGAAAAATATAAACCGAAGTAAATAAACCAATGCCGAGCACAAAAACAAAAACATTCGTTACTGCTTGCGTTCTATTTTTTAAAATTGCTAATTTTACGGCGGGAAATGCTGTTGTCAATTCGCGCCAAACAAATAAAACCAATCCAATAAAAGCTGTAACTGTTAAAATTCTTATGGTATCGGACGCATACCAATCTTCTGCTTCACCACGTTCTAAAACATATTGCAAAGAGCCAACCCCTATTGCTAAAAATGCAATGCCAGGATAGTCTATCACAATTTGCGATTTCTTTTCACCTTCGCCAGGTTTTCTATCAATAAATGTAACGGCTAAAAATGTTGCTAAAATACCGACGGGAATGTTTATGTAAAATATCCAAGGCCAACTCAACGATTCCATAACATATCCACCCACAGTTGGTCCTAATGTAGGTCCTAAAACAATTCCCATACCGAAAATACCAGAAGCAACAGCTTGTCTTTCTTTTCCAAAAGCATCAAATAAAATAGATTGCGACGTTGAAAGCAATGCACCACCGCCAATACCTTGCACGAAACGCCAAAAAACCAATTCAACCAACGAATGCGAGTTGCCACACATGAATGACGCAAAAGTAAACAGCATCATTGACGATACGTAATAATTTTTTCGTCCAAAGTATTCTGCTAAAAACGAAGTTAAAGGGATTATAATTACGTTTGCAATAGCATAGGAAGTAATTACCCACGCCACATCTTCAATATTTACGCCTAAACCACCAGCCATATCAAAAAGCGCAACGTTTACAATTGAAGTATCGAGCAACTCCATAATGGCAGCCGAAATGGTCGTCAGAATTATTATTATTTTCGCTAACTTTGTCATAATTTAGTTGAAGATTAAAAGGAAGGAGCTAAGGAATGAAGAAAGAAAGCGCGGTACACTGAAAGTTTAATCTTTCACTATCTACTTTTCAGTTTTCATTCCTTCATTGTTTCATTCCTTCATTATTTTACAGGTACAACAACATTGACACTCATACCTGGGCGTAAAGGCGTTGCTGCATCGTTATTATTGTCAATAATAATTTTTGTAGGTACGCGCTGCACAACTTTAACAAAGTTACCCGTGCTGTTATCAGGAGGAAGTAAACTAAATTTACCACCCGTTGCGCCAGCAAAACTTTCTATCGTGCCTTCAAAATCTTTACCTTTGTAGGCGTCCACTTTTAAATGCACTTTGTTACCGATTTTCATTTTACCAATTTGTGTTTCTTTAAAATTCGCAATTACCCACACGCTACTGTTATCAACGAGAGTCATAAGAGGTTGGCCTGGATTTACTAATTGACCAACTAAAACACTTTTTTTAGAAACTTCTCCCGATTCAGGTGCAATCACAGCGCAATAAGAAAGATTTAATTTCGCTAAATCTAATTCTGCTTTGCGTTGTTCAACCAATGTTTTCGCAACATTCGTTTGTCTTTGCGCCGTTACTAATTGCGATTGTACTGCATTTTTTTGTGCAGTGCCCGCGTTCAATTGCTTGCGAACAACGTCCGTAGATCTGCCGGCTGTTGCAATTTGACTTTCCGCAACTCTGAGCAAAGCTTCCGCAGTTTCTTTTTCTGCTTTCGCATTCTCAAATTGTTGTTGCGTAATTGATTTTTCGTCTAAAAGTTTTTTATAACGATTGTAATCTGCTGTAGCGCGATCAACACGAATCTTTTGCGCCTCTGCATTATCTTTTGCTGTTAAAATTGCAGACTCAGACGAAGAAACACTGGCATTTACTGCTTGTACGTTCGCGTCGCTCGAATTAATATTAAAATTCGCAGTCCCTGCACTTGCCGAAGCTAAACCTAAATTTGCCTCTGCATTTTTTAACGCAACTTCTGCTTGAAGCACTTTTATTTTTAATTCGCGATCATCAATTGTGGCAATAGTATCACCTGCTTTGACAACTTGATTATCTTTTATTCTGACAGAAGTTACATATCCACCCACTTTAGCAGATATAGGAATGAAATTGGCTTCGAGTTGAGAATTTTCAGTTTCCTCGTTATGAAGCATGTAGCTTATTTTTTGATAACCAAAAATACTTCCGCCAAGCAATACGGCTCCGAAAATAAAAGGCGCGATTTTTCTTTTAGGCTTTGTGTCTTGAGTTGACATATTTAGTAATTAAAGAGTTTAAAATTAGAAATTAAAGAGTGAAAAGTTACAGTTAAAAATGAAAAGTGAAAAGTGAAAAGTGAAAATCGAAAAATAGGTTACTCTTATTCTCAACTCGTCACTAACTTCTGTGTTGTTATCTTGCTACGGTTTTTAATAATTTTCGGCGCGCAATTTCTGAATCAAGCACCGCGTTTTCTAAATTAATTTTAGCTTGAAGTGCTTCAAAGTC
>JAYVVO010000574.1:0-7924 GCA_043786955.1 Saprospiraceae bacterium | reverse complement strand
CTATCGCCATGCCAAAAGGGTAATAATCCGTCGCAGAAATTACCACGGCATTAAAACCAACTTTCGTTGTTCCACTTAAACTGTCCGTTTTGCGGTCGTTAATAACTACCATGACGTTACCGAGGTGGTTGGTTAGTTCGTAATTTCTTTTGCCTTCGTAGAGTTTTGAAATTTGTGTAAGCCCTTTGTTCACTAAAGTACATGCTCCACAATTTCATTTTTTAACTTACAAAGCGTTTTTTGCAAGCACTGCGTGGGTTTAATTTTTAAAACCCACGCATGTTGCATTTTGCAAAAGCCATTTTACTTTTACACTTTTTTATGTTTTTTCCCTCAATGTCAATGAACGTTTTACAAAACCAAAGTAAATTTTTTACGCGGTTAGCATTTGCATTCTCACCTTTTTCTACTCAAAAATTGAGTAAACCCCTACCTTTTTAAATATTGATAATATTTTTCACCTTTAAAAAGCATAAAAAGATGAAAAGGGAAGCTAAAACGACAATTTGAATCAATGAACTTATAGCTTCAGTGCCTGTATAAATTTTTGATTCGTTAAAATTATTTTGGTTCAAAATAATTTTAATATTTTCTCCAATTTTAGGGTTTCTAAGATATAACCCTTTTATTTTGGCTAATTGAACTTGTTGATCTGAGGGTTTAAAGCTAATTTCCAAATCAAAATTCACATTTTTACCTATATCTGACTCTAAATCTTGATTAAAATTTAAAATCACAGCATCTAAAATTTTTACATTTTTTAACATTATTAAATCATAAATCCCAAATAGAATAAAGAGAAAAATCATTGCTATACCAAAATAAAATAGCCAAATTTTATCTTTGGTAAATGTTAATACTATCATTAAAAAAATTATAAAATACCCAGAATATTTTTGTAATTTATTCATACAACATAATTTTAAATGTAATTAATCTTTTAAAATATCAGGAATTTTTAATTCTACTCTTGCTCCTGCGGCAACTTCAATTGAAAAAATATTAAACAGCTTTAAGGTTTCAGCCGTCCCCCGAATACCAAGCCTTGTAGCCTGTAACCCAAAAACAGCGTCTCCTTGAATCTTATAATCTCCAACCTTAATTGGGACATCAAAAATTGGAACCATAATTGGTGCCTTATGCAATGTATATAGGACTCTTAAATTTGGATCCCAATCTCCTTGTGCACCAGTTCTATCGCTTTGTATTCTAACAAGACCATTTGTAGGCATTACACGAACATCAACTTTACCGGTTTTAACATTCACATAATTATCTGCTGCTGTTAATACCCTAACATTTCCTCCTCTATCTGATGACCAAGCTAATTGCCCACCACCATATGGAATTACAAGTGTTGTATTTGGAATCTTTTCGTTTTCAAAACTCTGTTTTATTACACCACTTGCATAAACTTCTAAATTTTTAAAAGGATTGATATCTTTGAAGAAATCTGAAACCCTTTGTCCTGCATTTCCAAAATATCTTTTATTAAATTCATGCCCTCCACTATAACTACTTCCATCTTTATCTTTTGTCCCAGATTTTTGAGGATCATAAGTATAAAAGCCCCATTCTTTCCCAGATTGATAAACTTCGCCTACCTCTTTACCTGCTCTTTTTGCACGTTCACGAAACTTTTCAGCAGAGCCTTTTGATCCGTAAAGCCCATTTTTATCTTCAAATATAATTGGATTATTGTTTAAAGTTGCATAACTGCTCTGGAAAGAGTAAGTAATAGGGTCAATATTCCATCTTCTACCACTTCGCGCATCATATTCCCAAAACTCTGCGCTATAAGTATTACCATTAATTTCATTATCGCGTTCCTGCGTGTTAAAACCATACCGATACAACGACGAAGTAAAACTCCTACTGTCTATCGCCATGCCAAACGGAAAATAATCGGTCGCGCTTATTACTACCGCATTATAACCTTTGTTAACCCCAATAATAGTGTCCGTTTTGCGGTCATTAATCACCGCCATCACGTTACCAAGATGGTTTGTCAATTCGTAATTGCGTTTTCCTTCATACAGTTTTTCAATAATTTTCAAACCTTTGTTTACAAGTGTATCAGCTCTATACAAACCCAGCCTACTACTACCAAAAATATACTGCTCGCGCCAAGTGACACTGTCGTTGTGACTTAACCTTTATTCAAGAACACGTTTTGCAAAATGATTTCTGCGAACGAAACCAATCTCGTTTTTTTGAAAAACACAAATTGCAAAAACGTTTTCGTGTTTGAAATCACCTTCATTTTTTTCAAAAACCAGTTTTGTAAAAGTATTTTTGTTTTTAAATTCACTTTTACTTTTTTTAAAAAACTAATTTACAAAAGTAATTTGCAAGCACTGCGCGGGTTTATTTTTTAAAACCCACGCAAGTTGCATTGTGCGAAAGCTATTTTACTTTCGCACTTATTTTATGTTTTTTCCCACGATGTCAATGAACGTTTTGCAAAAAATGAGTAATTTTTTTTACCAATCTTGCTTTTTAAAACCTTATTTTACCCTTCTAAAGCCATTCTTTAATGACTTGTATAACATCTTTAACAAAACCATCTTCCTTATAGGTCTTTGGTTTAATACTATCATATTTGTTCAAAGCAACATTGATTTCAGCGCATATATATCTTAGAGCTTCATCCTCTGTCATTTTATTGAAAAAACCTGAATCAATCTCTTGCGTGTAGATAAATCTTTTCGATTTTTTGTTTATCCTACACTCATCTGGAAAGAAATTTTGAAATTCTCTCGAAAGAATTCTTAA
Organism: Saprospiraceae bacterium; assembly: GCA_043786955.1. GTDB lineage: Bacteria > Bacteroidota > Bacteroidia > Chitinophagales > Saprospiraceae > JAAFJT01. Next base: position 5,149 of record JAYVVO010000574.1, on the reverse strand, counting down.
ATTGAATAAAAATTCTTTAAGATAAAAATCTTTTTCTGATAAAGAATTTTTTAAAGGCTGAAAAAGTTTTAATTCTAGAAAATTCTTTTCCTTAACCTCGATACTGGTTTCCAATGCATAAGTAAATTTCATAAGTAAATTTTTATTTATCATATTTTTGTCCAGGTGGTCTTAAAAGCCTTGGGGCGACACCTTTCTCACTTCTATTAACATTTTCAGGATGGTAATAATATCCTACCGTAAGTACTTTTTCGTAAGATTTTATAATTGATTCTGAATCTTTTTTTAATATAGTTTTGTCAAATTGTTCTAGAAAGTCTCTACCATCTTCTAATCTAGGTTCACTTTTATACCGATCTTCTATTGATTTAGATCCTGTTATTCCGTATTTATAAGTTTCTCCTTTTTTTAAGAAAATTGAACCGCCTTCACTTGGTGGGCAACTTTTGCAGACATAAACACCATCTTCCTTTGCCGTAAGTTGATATAATATATATTTTGGTTCATCAGGTTTTTGTGTACTCAGTTTATTATTTACATACTTTTCGGCTGTTTTAACCCTTTCCAATTGTTTTTTATCATTTTCAGCATTTATTGTGTTTATTGCACACATTTCACAGTATGGTTTTTGTCCAATATTGCTTGGTAGCATTACAAAAGTTAAAGTTAATCCACCTACTTTCGCGCCTCCAACTAAGCCGTCAACTACTGCATCGCCAATTTTTTTGAATAACTCTTTAATTAGTATTCTTCTTGCTCCATCATTAATCTGTTTTTCCACTTTCGTATAATCAATTTTTTCCATTGAAGGTGTTGAAGATTGAGAAGAAGGTTTTATTCTTGCTTCTAATCCGTCAAAATCTATTGCTTGAATTGGACTATTACTAGCATATTGATAGGGGGATAGCTCAGGAAACCTTCTTCCAATTGGATCAATACTCAAAAATCTATCACTAAATCTATCATACATTCTCTCTCCATAATCCTGTTCCCCCGTTTCTTTATCATTTTCCTTCCCATTAAACCCATATCTATAAAGCGAAGATGTATAACTTCTCGAATCTATCGCCATGCCAAACGGGTAATAATCCGTCGCAGAAATGACTACCGCGTTATAACCCTTGTTAACGCCAATAATTGTATCTGCTTTGCGGTCATTAATAACCGCCATCACATTACCGAGATGGTTTGTTAGTTCATAATTTCTTTTGCCTTCGTAGAGTTTTGAAATTTGTGTAAGTCCTTTATTTACTAAAGTATCCGCTCTATAAAATCCTAATCTACTACTTCCAAAAATATACTGCTCGCGCCAGCTCACAGAATCGTTATGGCGCGTGTAAACACTCATCGTGTTTCCTTGCGCATCTCTGATGTAGTATGTGCGCGTTGTGTCACCCGCTATCACCACGCGTTTTAACACACGCTGCTGCATAGCATTATAACCAAAAGTTAGGTTCGCACCGCCAGCCTTGTTGTTTTGAAGTATTTTTCCATACGGCGACCACGATACCGCCATACTTTGCGAGTTATCTGCTACCATATTACCCGACTTATCGTAAATATAATTGTTTGGTAACTGTCCGTCTATGTCCGTCGTCGAAACATTACTTGCAACATTATCCGTAATATACTGAAGCTGATTAGTCCCTGCGTTGTATTTATAATTTAGGCTATCCTGCGTGATGTCCGCATCTTTATTGCGCTTGTACTTCATAATGTTTACGTTCGCATCACAACTCACTCGCTCCTGATAATCTAAACTCGCACCAATTCGTTTTTATTTTACGCGAAATTTATTTTTCAAATTTCTTTTTGATGCACTTAAATGTATAATTTTTTACCACATTTAATTGTGTAAATTTTAGTCACAATTTATTTTTTTTAAACGAAAAATTATTTTTTTAAAACGCGCACAGCGTTTAGTGCAAGCACTGCGTGGATTTATTTTCTAAAACCCACGCACGTTGCATTGTACAAAAGCCATTTTTCTTTTGCACTGTTTTTATGTTTTTTCCCTCAATGTCAATGAACGTTTTTGCAAAACATTGCAAATCCTTTTTTATTAATAATTTTTCATTGTTTCAATAACTTTTGCCTTGTAGTCAATTCCATTTATTTTCAACTCGGTATTTTCATATAATGCAGATTCAAACTTTAATTTAAAAGCACCAATAAGACCCATTTTCACGTTTTTATCGCTATTGCCAAATGAACTATAAACAAGAAAAAAAATTCTATTTCGATATAAAATTGGAAAAATTGAGATGTTATCATCTCTAGTATTTCCATAGTTTACGCATCTAAGCCCTATCATTAATTCATAAAATGTTTTACTCAAATCCTCATTCTCAAAAACCCACTCTGAAATATCAAAAGGAATATCGTTTTTTGTCGAGATGTCTTTTAAATTAATTTTTCCAGATAACTTCCTGTATATTTCTAAAGAATTTATTGAAATGAATATCTTATCTGGCAACCAATCACGAATAAAAGTTGCTACTGGATCATTTACATTTTTAAAATTAACTTTCTGTTTTATTGTATCAAAACTAGATAAGATCCCAAAAAGTGTTAGATCTTTAATAACTAATGCCTCAATATTTTGATTATTATACTCTCGTAAAATCAGGTGCTTGTTTTCAATATTATTGCATGCAATAAAAGTAAAAACTGCGATTAATACTTGAGAAAATCCACTTAACCTTATTTTATTCATTTTTTATCTTTTTACAGGTTTTTTTATTTCTCTTAATCTTATTCCTTCTTCGCTATTTTTATGTTTAGCCGACCAATTTCCTAATGTACTGTTTAAATCCTTTTCAGATAGTTCGCCATACCAGGCAGATTGATCAAAAAGTTTAAATTTCATGGTAGAGCCAGCTTCTGTTCCGTTATCATTCATATTGTCAACTAAAATAGTTGCGCTATGCTCACCCCCATTAATAGATACACCAAATAGATGAACGCCTTTTTTCCCTCCGATAGATGCCCTTACTTGTTCACTTACACTTCCAGAGAATACTTTTTTCTCTGCTTTATCATAGAAAGAAGTAAATTGACCTAAGTCTGCATTAAATATAGCCCTTAACAAATCTCCAGCTAGTCCATTTGAGTAAAGCTTATTTATATATTTCCCCATATCACCTCCGACATCCTCAGTATTATATTTCCTGTAGTTAACACCTGTCATATTTAATCCAGCTAAGACGGATGTGATACAATCATATGCGCCATATTTTTTTGTATCTAAATCAATATAAGCTTTTTCATTTGGTAAACTTCTTAATGCTTCTCTTGCATGCCTGTCCGCATAATAAACTGATTCCAAGAAAGCTGTTTCAATACTAGTAAATGAACCCTTGTATTCACCTTTTTTGAAAACACCAACTGGTAAATAAACTTCAGTATTTGGTTTTGGAGGATTTCCATAAATTGCAGGCATTTGTAAAGGTAAAAATACTTTTATGTAGTATTGATCATTTATTGTCTGCAAAACAGGTGGTTTTGCTGTTCGAGTTCTTTCATCAAACCATGGCTCTGTCCCGTCTAAATCAACAAATTTTATTGGATTACCACCAGCGAATATGTAGGGTGAATACTCTGGATATTTTTTTGTAATCGGGTCAACACTTAAGAAATGCGGCACTTTACTATCATACATCCTCTCCCCATAATCCTGCTCGCCCGTCTCTTTATCGTTCTCTTTGCCGTTGAAACCATACCGATACAACGACGATGTATAACTCCTTGAATCTATCGCCATGCCAAAAGGGTAATAGTCCGTCGCACTGATAACCACTGCATTATAACCAACTTTCGTAGTACCACTCAACGAATCCGTTTTTCTGTCGTTAATCACCGCCATCACGTTTCCAAGATGGTTTGTCAGTTCGTAGTTTCGTTTTCCTTCGTACAACTTAGAAATTACTTGCAAACCTTTATTTACTAAAGTATCTGCCCTATACAAACCTAAACGGCTTGAACCAAAAATATACTGCTCGCGCCAAGTAACGCTGTCGTTGTGACGGGTATAAACACCCATTGTGTTTCCTTGAGCATCTCTGATATAATACGTTCGCGTTGTATCACCTGCTAAAACCACGCGTTTTAACACACGCTGCTGCATGGCATTATACCCAAAAGTTAGGTTGGCTCCACCCGCTTTATTGTTTTGAAGTATTTTTCCATAAGGCGACCAAGACACAGACATACTTTGCGAATTATCTGCTACCATGTTACCACTCTTATCATAGATGTAGTTGTTCGGGCTTTGATTATCGATATCGGTTGTAGAAACATTGGTTGCAACATTGTCCGTAATATACTGCAGCTGATTAGTCCCGGCGTTGTATTTATAATTTACAGTTATTTCTTCAAAATATCTAAACACCACAACTTGCACCTGCGCATTTGCCCAAAAATTACTTCCCGCCATTAAAACCCATAAACACAATTTTTTCATTGTTTGGTGTTTTAAATCGTATTAACACTTATCTTTTTGTTGCTTTTTGTCCGATAATTGAGGAGCAGCTCAAAATCAAGGAATCTCATTGTGATTTAATTTCGAGTACAATTTTTTTCAGTTTTTCACTTAATACTAAAAGATTTTGACGATTTTCAATTGAAAGTTCGTCATCTTCATTTTCTAAAAAAATATTTATACCTAAGTAAACGTTATAATTAAAAACAATACTTGAGAAATTGTACAACCCTATCCAATATACATCATCGAAATCCTCTATCTTTTTCTTTATAATTACATCTTTATTTTCTATTTTTTCCATTAGAGAATAGAAAAAGTTGTATTCGCACTTGTAAATAATTTCAATTTTTGTTGTCATAAAAGTTAATGTTTATATTTAGCATCAATTGCTTCGTTCGTACTTTTCGAAGATCTAATAATGTCTTTATATGCTTCTTCATCGCTCATTCCTGCCCTTTTTGCTTTGTTAAATAAATCTTCAAAGGCTGGTCCTTCTGTTTTGCCACCATAATTTCTGGCGGATAATTTTTCAGCTTCTGATTTTAAATTAGAGCCAGAAACTTCTCTTAACATAAGTTTAGCTTCTTGCCTGATGCTATAAGCTTTTAAAGCCTTTTCCTTTAATCCAGGAATATCAGCAATTCTGCTGTCAATAGTGCCGAGGAT
>JAYVVO010000573.1:0-7933 GCA_043786955.1 Saprospiraceae bacterium | reverse complement strand
CAACTTCAAAGCGAAGGTTACGCCGTCGAACTGTTGAAACAAGTTGGTTTAGTTTCTCAATACGACCGCGATTTTTTCCGCGATCGCGTCATGTTTCCGATTTATAACGTTTCGGGCAGACCGATTGCATTTACTGGTCGGATAATGATTTCTGATCCGAAAGCACCGAAATATATTAACTCGCCTGAAACGGAAGTGTACAGCAAAAGTAAATCGCTGTATGGTTTGTTTCAATCGCGTCAAGCGATTCAAAAAGCAGATTTATGTTATTTAGTGGAGGGCAATACCGATGTTATTTCCATGCACCAAGGTGGAATAAAAAATGTCGTCGCATCGAGTGGAACAGCGCTTACGGTTGAACAATTGCGCCTCATTAAACGCTTCACTCCTAATGTTACAATTGTTTATGATAGCGATAGTGCTGGCATAAAAGCTGCTTTGCGCGGATTAGATTTGGCTTTAGAGGAAGATATGAACGTGCGCGTCGTGCTTCTGCCTGAAAAAGAAGATCCTGATAGTTTTATAAACGCGCAAGGTGGTGAAGCAGTTTCGCAATATTTGAAAGACAATGCGCGCGATTTTATTATTTTTAAAGCAGAATTACTGCAAAAGGAAACGGCGAACGATCCAATTGGTCAATCTAAAGTTTTAAAAGAGGTGATTTCGAGTATCGCTAAAATTTCGGACGCTATTAAGCGACAAAACTATATTAAAACTTGCGCAGCGTTTTTTAAGTTTGATGAAAGTATTATTCAAGCAGAAGCGAGCAAAATTGTTCGTAAAAATTTAGAAACCAATGCGCGCGCGCAAAGTGCACCGTCAGATTCGGAATCAGCAATAGTTGCTGCGCCCGATGATAGCGTTATTGAATCGCAACAAAAAGCGGAACTCGATTCCACTAAAAATGATTTTTCTCATTTAGAGCGCGCCATTGCCGCTTTAATTATTAATTCGGGAAGTGAATTTTACGATTCAGAAACAAAAATTACCGTCGCACAATTTTTAGTAGAAAACTTAAGTGATGTATCGAGTGGGTTCACAAACTATTTTATGCGTAAAATTTTTGCCGAAGCCATTGTTGCTCCACAAAAAGATATTAAGCTCACCTCGCATTATTTTCTATCGCACAACGATGAAGCAATCAGAAATTTTGCCGCAGATGTGATGATGGAACCTTTTTTTTATTCTGAAAATTGGGAAAAAAAATTACAACGTCCATTGGAAACGCAACTAAGTCCAGAAAAAAATTATGTAACCGAAGCTATCCATTTAGTGCGCCACTTTAAAATAAAATTTCTCGACAATCTTATTCGAAACAACCAAGAAAAATTAGCCAACGTGAGTTTAAGCGACGGCGTAACGCAAATTCAACTTTTAAAAATGGATATGCGGCTTAAAGAAATGCGCAACCAAATTGCAGTGGAGATGACTAAGATTATTGTATAAAAGATTTTTTTATAAAAATAAAGCGTAAGTAAAATTCTTTGGTAAACTTTGTACTGAAGAAATTCTCGGGATATTTTCAGCACAAAGTTCAAAAAGGAACAAAGTTTTACACAAGTGTTAATGATTCCTAGCTTTAAAAACAATCATTTTTTTATAAATCTACCTTGTTCCCAAACTGCAATCTTGCCAAATTTTCATACAAACCATTTTCGATATTCGAGAGTTCTTCGTGCGTTCCTTGCTCAACTATTTTGCCATGTTCTAAAACATAAATTTGATCTACATCGCGAATCGTAGCAAGTCTGTGCGCAACAATAATACTCGTTCTATTTTCCATCAAGTTATTCAACGCTTCTTGCACCACTTTTTCCGATTCTGCATCGAGTGAAGAAGTCGCTTCGTCCAAAAGTAAAATAGACGGATTGCGCAAAATAGCGCGCGCAATAGCTATGCGCTGACGCTGACCTCCAGAAAGTTTTATGCCGCGCTCACCCACAATAGTTTCAAATCCTTCTGGAAAAGAATTAATGAATTCCAAACAGTTTGATTGTTGGGCAGCTAAATTTAATTCTGTTTCGGTCGCATCTGGTTTACCGTATAAAATGTTTTCGCGAATCGTTCCGCCAAAAAGCAAAACTTCTTGCGGCACCAAACTCAAATGTTGGCGATATTCTGAAATATTATATTCAGAAATATTTTTACCATCTACTAAAATTTCACCACCACTCAAATTATAAAAACGCAATAGTAATTGTATGATTGTTGATTTGCCTGCACCACTTGGACCAACAATTGCAATTTTTTGTCCTGCATTAATTCTGAAACTGACGTTGTTTAAAACTTTTATATCAGCGCGTGTTGGATATTCGAACTGCACATTTTTAAATTCAATTTCACCGTAAAGTCTTTTCTGAATCGGTTTGGCTGAATCAGCAATTTTCACTTCAGCGGGTGAATGTAGAATTTCGCGAATACGCTCCGTTGCACCAACTGCACCAACAAGTTCGGTATAAAAATTACCTAAACCTGCAATCGCTCCACCGATAATTGCTGTGTACGTAAAAAACATAATCAATTCACCCGCTGTAATTTGGTTGCTTTGCAGCAAAACTGCGCCTTCCCACAAAACAAAAAATAAAGTTCCGAAAAGAACTACCACAATAAAGGTTGCAAAAACCGCACGCCAAGAAGCGTATTTCATAGAAACGTCAACGGCTTTTCTATTTGTTTTACCATAGCGCAGCGATTCGAAACTTTCATTTGTAAATGCTTTGACCGCAGCAATAGCTTGTAGTGTTTCATCTAAAATTACATTCGTATCGGCAATTGCAGTTTGGCGTTCTTTCGACATTTTACGAATAAAACGACCAAAAAATATGGCACCAACAACAATTACGGGAAAAGTTGCGAGCATGACGAGTGCTAACTTCCAGGTGGTGACACACAAAATCGTGATACCACTGACCAAAATAATAATTTGTCGAATAAATTCTGCGAGTGTAACTGAAAAAGTGCTGTACAATTTTTCTACGTCAGAGTTGGTTCTCGAAATCAACTCTCCTACCCTACTCTTTTCAAAAAAAGAAATCGGTAAAGTTATAATTTTTGTGTAAAGCGCACTACGCACATCAGCGATACCGTTTTCGCTGACTTTAGCAAATAAAATGACTCGGAAATAAGAGAGTACACCTTGCGCAACTAATAAAATAATTAAAAATTTTCCAATTTTTGCGAGCGTGAGTGTGTATGTAATTGTTTTACCGAAAAAATTAAAATCAAAATTGGATTTACCTTGCGCGATATCAACAATTCTTCCAGAAATAAATGGAAAAACCATGAATGACACAGACGAGAAGAACAACAATATCAGGCCCAACCAAAATTGTTTTTGATATGGTTTCAAAAATTGATAAATTTCTAAAGCACCACGCAAATTATCGCGCGTGAGTTTGGTTTTCGGGGTATCGGCAATAGTTGTATTTCGGCTTGACATAATTTTATGGTACAAAAAATTTAACGGACTACACTCTAATGATTATCGAATAAAATAACAGAATATTGTAAATCCGCTTAATTAACCAGATGTTCAACCAATTCTTCCACTTCCTGTTCGGCGAGCCAACGCTCTGCATCGAGCGCAGCCATACAACCTGTACCTGCAGCAGTAACGGCTTGACGATATGTTTTATCGGCTGCATCGCCAGCAACAAAAACACCTGGTATTTTAGTGTGCGTTAAACCTTGCGAAGGAATGATATAACCCGTTTCATCTAAATCGAGCCAACCTTTAAAAATATCGGTATTCGGTTGATGACCTATAGCCACAAAAAATCCTGTTACGTTAATGGTCGTTTCTGCATTCGTTTTTACGTTTTTCAATAATGCGCCTTTAACCTCGTGTTCACCCAAAATTTCAACGGTTTGCGAATTCCAATGTATTTCGATATTTGGAGTATTCGCTACGCGATTCGCCATAATTTTTGAGGCGCGCATTTCGTCGCGTCGAACAATAAGGTGTACTTTTTTACAAATTTTAGAAAGGTAACTCGCTTCTTCGCAAGCTGTGTCACCTCCGCCAACAACTGCCACTTCTTGATTTCTATAAAAAAAACCATCGCACACTGCGCAAGCAGAAACCCCTGCGTTCATTAATCGGCGTTCGCTTTCTAAACCGAGATACTTTGCACTTGCACCCGTTGAAATTATGACAGTGTGGGTAAAAATTGTATCGCCGCCTTCAGTCATTATATGTTTAATGTGGCGCGAAAAATCAACGCCTACAATTTTTTCGTAGCGAATATCTGTTCCGAAACGTTCTGCTTGTTTTTTTAAATCTTCCATCATTTCTGGACCCGTTACACTGTTCGGATAACCTGGAAAATTTTCAACATCACTCGTTGTTGTGAGTTGTCCACCTGGTTCAGCACCTGTGTAAAGAACGGGTTTTAAATTGGCGCGTGCTGCGTAAATGGCTGCCGTATATCCCGCAGGACCAGAACCAATGATGATGCAATCGTAAATTTTATTTTTCTTTTCGGCTGTTGCGATGGACATAATTCTAACTATTTAAATTGAAACAATTTTGAGTGCGTAAAGTTCGGTTTTTATTTGTCAAACATACTCTAAGTTTTCAAAAAGAATTGAAAAATTCAACCCACAGTTTTTCATAAAAACAAATTTAGTACAAAGCTTTACGAATAATTAGAATGGGATAGTCGCCAATTTTACCAAAAAATTTAGGATATTTATTTTCTTTGTGCTGCAACCAATTTAAAATTTTCTTTCCGCCAAACGATTCATGAATGAATAAATCGAGAAAACGTTTATTGACGCTTCGCCAGCAATAAATTTCAATCTCTTTTCCGAAGGCGAAAGCCTTTCTAAACCAACTTTCGGGATAAACAAAAAAGTATAATCGTGCTTTTGAACGGAAAAACCTAACGTAAACTTTACCTACAATGTGTCGTGCAACCCTTACGAGTTGAAAAGGAAAAGTAGTAATATTTATGAGCGACGAATAAAAAAACCAATTGTAAACAATAGCAACCACGCTACCTTTTTGGCAAACGCGGTACAATTCGTTAACAGCTTTTGCTTGTTCGTCCTTCGGAATATGGTATAAAGTATGCTGACTTAAAACAGCGTCGCATATTCCATACTGTAAAGGAATATTGGTAATGTCGCCACAAATAAAAATGCCGTCGCGACCTTTAAAATTAGCAGCCTCTTGAAACAGTGCTTCTAAAGAAATATCAATACAAATTCTTGTTTCAAATCCATCCGAAAGTTGCAAATACTCTTTGAAACCAATTGTTCCAGAAGCAATATCAAGCAAATATTTTCCACTTTTAGGTAAATATTTTTGCGCCCGAAGGTATGAGTTTTCCATATACACTTTAGAGACTTTCCTGTAATCAATCCACTTATTGGATTCTGCGTAAATGATATTGTCTTCATAATCTTTGTAACTCACCTCGTTGTAATATCTAAAAACGCGCTCTTTATCGAACTGCATGAAGCCTAAATCGACATTTTCTTTTAGTCGAGTTGCATAATGAGGAAGCAAAACAATTACCTCATTAAAAATAGGATAAAAATATTCTCTGATGCGCTTATCAAACCGGTTTCAACTTTTTTAGAGTCTCGATTATCCTGATTGATTATTTGAATAATTTCGATAGGCGCATCTTTCAAAGATTCACTGTAATTGGACATTTGAGAATTTCTAAATTCATTGAAGTTGGATTTTTATTCTTTTACAAATTGCTTAATTTGGATGACTGAGTTTAAACTATCACGTAAAGCTTTATTAAATATAATCGCACCTTCAAAACTTAAATGAATTGTATCTGCAAATTTTTTATCGTCCAAAGGTAATTTACTGAAATCAAAAACTTTCAAATTGGGAAAAGTTCTCAAAAGATTTAAGAAATTTTTAGCATCGCCGTAATTTTTAAAGTTTTCAAAGCAAGAAGGATGATATGGAGGCACAACTATTACAAACGTTCTATCAGGATGTTGTTTAAAAAGAACAATAAAATTCTTTTCAAGTATTGAATCATTTTCAAAAACCTGATTTTTTGTTCTTTGTTCATGAGCAAGTTCTTTGAATAATTTATCGCTGACTGGATATTTAAAAATTTGAGAGCCTTTGTTTATGAATTTTGTGACTTCTAATTTGGGCATTATAAGATATTTCAAATAAATTTCGTAGTTCCCAAAATATTTAATAAATGGAATTTTATAGATAAATTTGTTCTCGTTACCAACTAACTCTTCAACGTGTTCGTTCTGCATATTTGGAATATAGTTGTTAATATCCCAAATTCTTTTGCTAAAACCATTAATATCAAATGTAAGAATGACGGGTGTTTTTTTATTTTTCATGCATTCTTGTTTTGCAAAAAAAAGCATGACATCGCCTTTCGTTCCGCCAATACCATAGTTGTAAAAATTTATGCCTAATGAATCTGGAATATAATTACATTCTGCCCGAGATGAACCAAAAATAGGAATTTCATCCGGATAGTTTTCTTTGAGAATTCTATTGATTTTTGAGGCACCAGATAATTTTGAAGCGAATATGATATGCTTTTCAAACCAATAATTGAAACCATATCCAAATACACTCACTATAAGCAAGAATGGGAGTAAAAATTTCAAAGTAAACTTCTTAAAATCGAAAATAGATAAATTCGTTTGTTCCATTTTTGCCTAGAATGATGATTAATAATGTTGTAGCTATTATGAAAACCGTATTGTTTTTAAAATTGAGGATTTTGGGAAGAAAATAAGTTAAGCAAAATAACCCGAGTATGAAAAAAGAAAAAATTAAATTAAAAACACCAGTACCTGCACTTAGTGTTTGTGGATTTAAAGAAAAATCTCTTTTTCCAATAATTTTTAAAACTTCAAAAGCTTGATTTATCGAAGTTGCTCTAAAAAAAATCCATGCCAATGTCACTAAAATAAAAGTAATAAATTGATTCAATAAATTTCTCGCAAGTTTAAATCTATTCCTTAAAATACTATTCCCAATATTTTCACTAACACCAAACGTAGCAATTTCAAAAATTATAAAAAATGCGTGTAACCCACCCCAAATAATAAAAGTCCAATTTGCACCATGCCATAAACCGCTCAATAAAAATACAATAATCAAATTTCGATACCAATTAAATTTTCCATTCCTGTTGCCACCAAGCGGAATATAAACATAATCTCTAAACCAAGTTGACAGTGAAATATGCCAACGTGACCAAAAATCAGAGATAGAAGTTGCTAGGTAAGGACGATTAAAGTTTAGCATTAATTCAAAACCCATAAATTTTGCACAACCGCGTGCAATATCAGTGTAACCTGAAAAATCGCAATAAATTTGAATAGAGAAGAAAATGGAGGCTATTATAACTGAAATAGTATTGGCATTCCCTAAGTCAGCATAGACTTCATTCACATAAATAGCTAATCTATCAGCAACAACTAATTTTTTGAATAAACCAAAAACAATTAAATTTAAACCCAAAAGCGCATTATCGTAGCTAAAATATTTTTTTTCATAAAATTGATGAATCATATTCTGAGGACGCTCAATTGGTCCAGCCACTAATTGTGGATAAAACATCACGTACAGAGCATATATTCCGAAGTGCTTTTCTGCTTTCTGATTTCCTCTATACACTTCAATGGTATAACTCATTGCTTGAAATGTATGAAATGATAATCCAATGGGCATTAAAATATCCAAATAAGAAATAGGAATATAAATTCCGAAAAAAGATGACAGTGATCTTATATTTTCGTTTATAAAATTGAAGTATTTGAAAATGGCTAGCACGCTGATGTTTGCTATAAAACTATAAATTAAAAGTGCTTTTTTCTGTTTGAGGTCTTGCGTTTTTTCTAAATAAATTCCGACAAAATAGTCAATAATAATAGTGAAAAATAAAATGAGGATGTAAATAGGTTTAAAGAACATGTAAAAAAA
>JAYVVO010000572.1:0-2796 GCA_043786955.1 Saprospiraceae bacterium | reverse complement strand
TTACAATATGTGGTGCGCTACAGCTTGAAGTCAAAAAAAGAACAGCGAAGAAAAAATAGAAGAAAGAGTACTTAGAGCCCACAGTGTGAAATGTTTTTAGTTCAAACGCAAGGATTATTTAAAAGTTGGGCTATTTTTGTTTCAAGAACACCTAAATAATCTGTAAATATATAAACATGACAATAGAAAATTTTCAAACTACCGTTGATGCTTGGATAAAAAAATATGGCGTACGTTATTTCAACGAAATGACAAACATGGCGGTGTTGATGGAAGAAGTAGGTGAGGTAGCGCGTTTAATGTCTCGCATTTATGGTGAGCAATCTTTTAAAACAGAAGAAATTGCGGCACAAGCACCTGAAAAACTTGCTGATGAAATTGCCGACGTGCTGTTTGTTTTGGTCTGCATTGCCAATCAAACAGGTGTTAATTTAACTCAAGCAATAGAAAAAAATTTTGCGAAAAAAACTTCGCGAGATGACACTCGGCATTTAAATAATGAAAAGCTGAATAGCTTTGAACAATGAGCTATGAGCTATGAGTTATGAGCTATGAGCTTCTAAGTTATAGCTGAAGCTCATAGCTCATTGCTCATTACTATCTATTCGACATTGTAATTTTCATACTACGTACACCAAAATCAACAATCCGCTCTAAAACGGGTGTACCCGAATTAGCTTGCGCCGTTATATCCCACTGTCCGTTGGCGCGTAAATTTTCCTCCCATTCAAAACATTTATTCGTGCTGAGCGAAAGAGTTGCTACCATATCGGCAGTTTCTAAGCCTGTAATAACGAGTGGCGAATCGAATAAACCTGTAACGATACAGGAGTTACTAGGCGTTGGCGACGATGACTGAATAGGATTTATAACGGTGAGCGTACTGCCATCAAACATCTGGCCGTTGTAAATGGCATCATAAGCAGCATAACCAGTGCTGAGTTTTGTCTCAAAAGCCCAATAACCTTGCTGACGCGTGCCATTAATTATTTCTTGTTTGTTGAAAATTTTGTAAGAAGAAATAAAGGTGCGCGCATTTAAAAAACCATTGAATGTGCCACGCTCATCTAAAAAATCGCCCGCGAACGGAACGTTTAATAAATTAAATTTTACATCAAAATTAATATAAGCAACACCCAATCGTAAATACGTAAACTTACCTACGCCAAGACTTTTTAAAGGGATTTCCAAAACGACATCACCATCTTTAAAATTTTTCATGTACTGATAATCCAAAGCACGAACGCCGTTAGCTCCAAGTGCGGTATCACTAATTTGGAATAAAACTTTACCTTGCCCTAAGATTGTATTAGCATCTGATATGAGTTCAATATAACTGCAACCAATACTATTGACGGCAGGTGTTTGAGCAGCATGACCAGATGGAACTTCAGAAATTGTTTTTCCATCGCTTTTATATCTTTCTTGCAATGGATCAAATTTAATTTTAAGGCGCAGCACAGGATCAGGTTCAACTGTTTTTTTACATTGAAAAAATAAAATGCAAACACAGAACAGTGCGCGAGTAAGGGTACTCAGGTTCATAGGACGGTAATTTTTATGTTAAAAGCTATTTGTTTTTTGTTTCATCAGCTTCAGCCGATGATAATTTTTTTCATCGGAATTCAACCGATACTAAAACATCTCTCTCTTTCAGCGCTTCGCAATTTACCTTTTGCTCTTTATTTTTTGTTTTTTGTTTATGCAAATAAAAACTATTTTTACTAAGATGTCAAATATATTTTTAATGCTGAATGTTAATTTTTAAACGTTGCGAAAAAAACCAAGCAACAATACCTGCTGTAACTGCTACATTGATGGAATGTTTAGTGCCAAATTGTTTTATTTCTACAACATAATCACAAAGTTCGAGTGCGTCGTCGCTCAAACCATCGACTTCATTGCCAAGAATTAAAGCTAAAGGTTTATTTTGTTTGGTTAAAAAATCAGAATCATCTAAAAAAATGGATTCAACGACTTGTTCGATACCAATAATTATAAAATTATTTTCTTTGAGTTTCTGAATAGCATCCGTCGTATTTTCAAAATATTCCCAAGCTACAGTTTCACTTGAGCCCAATGCTGTTTTCATGATTTCGCGGTGCGGTGGTTGCGCAGTAATGCCGCAAAGCAACAGTTTTTTCAAAGCAAACGCATCACACGTCCTGAATATAGAACCAACATTGAGTGCTGATCGAACATTGTCTAAAATTAAAACCAATGGTAGTTTATCAATTTCTTTAAATTCTGAAAAATTTAAACGATTTAAATTTTGTAAACTCAGTTTTGTAAAGGGCATTTTTAAATTATTATTGAGGTCAAATTTAGAGAGTATTGGATTCAAATTTAGAATAAAAGTAGTAATATCCTGAAAATAAATCCTATCTTCGTTTTTTGAGAACAGAAATTAATTTTTATAGGAATTTCATTATCTTTGTAGCACACTACAACATACTGATTCTAATTTTTTATGAACGATTTACAATATTACACCAAAGCCTATTCGTTAGCAGCCGTTGATAACGCTGTTGATTTCAATACACCTATTGGTTCTGATCACGAATTTTTCACCGATTTTTCTGGTGTACGCGGGGGTTTAATTGATAAAGATATTTACAGAGACTTAAACATAGATTTAGAAACTTTTACGTTTAACGAAAAACTACATCAGAACAACAAAACACTGATGTTTTTATCGGGTATGCGTGGTTCTGGCAAAACTTCTGAACTCGCGAAAATTTCAAAAAAATTTTAAGTTAAAGTTAAAAAATTTATTTAAATACTAATTTTTATTGT
>JAYVVO010000571.1:0-2797 GCA_043786955.1 Saprospiraceae bacterium | reverse complement strand
CGAACAACTATCAACGAACAACTAATTTAACTTTTGTTTTTTCTGTTAAAAAAGCCGAGCCATCCGTAATGACAGCGCTACTCGTTAAACCAGAAACACCGACTTCTTTTTCTAAAATTTGGATAATTTTGACGGGCATTTTTTTGACAGAAGTATTATCGCTATTCAAAACCCAAACATAACCCGATGTTCCATTTCCCTCAACGAGTGCTTCAATCGGAATAATTTGCATCGGTGACGACGCGCTCGGTTGCATTTTAGTGTGTGCAAATAAACCCGTCGCCATGCGTTTACCTTTTGTATTGAGCGATATTTCAACTTCGTAAGTACCGCTGGTGGCATCTACATAATCAGCGAGTTTGGTTATTTTTCCAGAAAAAGTTTCATTCGGATAAGCATCGAAAGAAATATTTGCCACATTACCGACGCGCAACACTGACCAATCGCGATCACTCACACCCACGCGCACCACCCAATCGGTTGTGTTCGCTGTTGCTTCATTTATAAAAAACAACGGCAAACCAGGTCCAGCTAATTCACCTTCGCTCATCAATTTTTTTAAAATTTTACCTGAACGCGGCGCACGAATTTCAGAAAATCGCAAATTAAATTGAGCGATATCGCGTGTTTTGCGCGCAACGTCTGCGCCTGTTGTCGCATTCTGAACTGTTTCTAATGTTGCAACAGTATCGGCGTATAGTTTTTTGGCGCGTTGTAAATCGCGCTCTGCTTTTTGAACACCCAAATCTGCTTGCGCGACTTGCGAATTAATTTCAGTTAAATCCAAAGTTGCCAATAATTGACCTGCTTTAACATCATCGCCTTCTTTGACATAAATTTTTGAAATAACACCACCTGTTTTAAACGATAAGCGCGATTCTGCTTTCGACATTAACATTCCTGTGCCCACTACATCGTGGGTTATATTTCGAGTTTCGACAGCTGCAGTTTTAACAGCAATAATTTCCGATTCATCCACAGCGCTCGGTGTGATGACAAGTTTGGTTTCTTCTTTTTTCTTTCCGCAAGAAGCAAAGAGCAAAAAGCAAAAGACAAAAGATAAATTGGAAAACGAATACCTCTTCAAAGGCTTAGAAAGAGATGTGAAATGAGATCGCTGTTTCATGATTTTTTATTTTTATTTTAATTCTTAATTTATTATAGGATAAGATGCTTCTGCACGTTCAATCTCGATCATTCGTTGTAAAACTGTGAAATGTGCGAGGCTGCGTTTTAATTCGGCGGCAGTTTTTTGCGTCCGCGCATCCACTAATTCAATTTGCAAAGCAGAACCTGCGGCGTATCTTTTATCCGTTAATCTATAATATTCTTCGGCGTATGCTAATTCGGCGTCGTTCACTTTAAATTGTTCTTTCGCTGTTTCCAAATTTGTTTGCGCTATTTGTATTTGCAACTGAATTTGTTGGAAAACTTCTGCCGTTTGCGCTTGTGTTTTCTTTAAATCAATGTCGTTTTGTAGAATTTTTAAGTCGTTTGATTTAGCCGTGTAGAGTGGTAAATCTATTTGCAAACCCAATAAACCATACGCTTGTCTATCCCAAATTTTAAAACCGTAGCCTTGAAAACCCAAATCGAGCGACGCGCCAATTTTAGGAATTTTATAGTTTTCATTCATTTTTTTTTGAAGTAATAATGCGCGTTCTCTGCCTTTTAGTTGATCAAATTCCTCGCGCAAACCTCGTAGGTTTTTAAAACCTGCGAGGTTTAGTTCCGTTAATGTTGAATCTAATAAAATTTCAGCATCGAAAGACTGATTGCGCAAAAAATTAAAATAGGCAGCAGCATTTTTTACATTATTCTCATATTCAAAAACACTACTTTCAACTTTAGAAACTTCTGATTTAGCTTTTAAAACCTGCGCATTCGTCCCTACATCATTTCTAACTAATTTTTCATTCACGCGTACGTTTTCATTCACTAAAACCAAAGCATTTTTATAAATCGAAACGGCTTGTCGCGCTTGCAACCACTGAATGTATGCCATTTTTATATTTTTAACCAACTCGCGTTTATAAACATTTATCTTAGCTTGTTCTATAGTGATGAGTTCTTTTTTTATTTCTCGGTTGTAGAAAATTTCTTTATTCAAAATCGGGTAAACGGTGTGAATTTTAGAATCTTGAAAATTATTCGGCAAAAAATTTATCTGTTGGTTTTCAATACTCGGAAAATTATTGCTGCTCGTAAGTTTATTGAGCGTACTATAAACGGGATTTAATAAATCACCGACGGGTAAATCCGTTCTACGTCCACCTGCTGCTAAAGAATATTGAAACTGAAAATTAACGCGCGGCATAAATAAAGTCTTGGCTTCTTCTAACGCTGTTATGCTATGTTCCAAATCGAACTGTTGCGTTTTTAAACTTGCATTGTTCGCAAATGCTTCTTTAATATAAACATCTAAAACGTTGCTTTGCTGAGCAAAAGAAATATTTGAAATAATCCAAAAATTGAAAATCAAAAAGACAGTAAAATTATTTATCTTCAAAGTGCGCGTCATATTTTTTAATTTATTAAACGAATATCATAAAATATACACTGTTCATTAAAATTGAAATAAAAAACCATTTCTGCTTATTATTTTATTCACTAACTATTAAAAATTGGTTTAATAAAGTTTCGGACGTGTGTTGAATTAAACTTTCTAAATCTAAACCATCGTACATTCGCAAACGATTTCTTAGATGCAACGAAACCATACCGTGCAACGAACTCCAAAACATGAAAGAAATCATTGGTGCGCTATCGCCTTTAAGCAGATTTTGCTCAAAACTTT
>JAYVVO010000570.1:0-7966 GCA_043786955.1 Saprospiraceae bacterium | reverse complement strand
GCAAAACACCTTCGATTAAATAATTTTTTCCACCGACGACAATCGTATCGCCCACTTTTGAATTGAATTGAAAGCTTAAGGTTTGATCAATCAATGCGCCACCATTTTTTTTGTAACTTGTTGCCGCAGAGGCGGGTACGGTTTCTAAACTTCCAAAAAAAGGATATTCACCGCGCACAGCGCGCACATTCACAGGTCGGATGTTTTGCGTTTTTGGAAACTGCGCCATGGAAAGAAAACTCACTACTTCCGATTGTTCGGCGTGTAAGCTATCGAAACTATTTTTTAGTTGTGGTGTCGGTTGCGAAAGTCCCGTCGCTGCTAAGTCAGCACCAAGCAATTCCTTTGCTTGTGCATCAATATCTATTTGTAAATTATAACTGAAAGTATCAATCGCCACTAAACCCGCAATACCGATGGTTATGCTGGCAATCAATAAAAATAAACGCGATTGTTGCTTGAGACTTTCGCGCCAAGCCCAAAAAATAAGTCGGGAAAAATTCAAAATGTATTAGTTTACTTACAGTTCAGACGAGTTAATAGTTTATTTATTGTAAAATAAATAGATGTTCGTTAATCGATTGTAAGATTTCTCCCCAAAAAACTACCTAAATATTTCTCTTTATTAGGTTGCTTTTCGTTAATCTTAGCTTTGTGAAACTTTTTTGCTTTGTGAACTTTGTGGTGAAAAAATTCGTATTGTGTCTTCAGCATAAAGTTCACAAAGCAAAAAAGTTTCACAAAGGATTACAATTGCGCTTCAATTTATAGGAAAGTATAACTTAACTTTGTGAAAATTTTAAAATCACTCGCACATGGATGAAACAAAACCCTTAAAAAATACACTGGCTTATTTCAATCTCATTGAAACTTTCTTCTTCGATGTTGACGGCGTGATGACAGACGGCAAAATTATTTCAACAGAATCGGGTGAGTTGTTGCGCACTTTTCACAGTCGGGATGGTTTTGCAATTCGTCATGCCATTGATCAAGGTTATCATATTGTGGTGATAACAGGTGGAAAAGGAAAAACGATTGAGAACCGCATGGTGTCGTTGGGTATTACAACCTATTTTACCAACGCACAATTTAAATTACCCATTTTTGAACGCTACTGTCGCGAACATGACATTGATACAGCGCGCACTTTGTATATGGGTGATGATTTAAACGATTTCGAAGTGATGCAACACGTTGGTTTAGCTTGTTGTCCCGCTGATGCCGCCACAGAAATAAAAAAACTTTCGCAATATATTTCACCTGTGAATGGTGGTGAGGGTTGCGTCCGAGATGTGATTGAAAAAGTGATGAAGCTGCATGGTAAATGGATGAAAAATATTGAGGTTATTAGTGGGTAATATCAAAAGACAAATGGTAAATAGCAAAAGGCAAAATCCAATTATTAAGCGCTGAAAGCGCGATAGAGAATAGCATCGGGAGCAAGCCCGATGAAAAAAAGCAAAAATATCTTTATTGTTTACTCAAAAATTTAAATTTATCACTTTAGATAATGAAAAAACTTTGGCAGAAAAAAATTGAAACGGATGCGTTTATCGAACAATTTACAACTGGGAACGACCCGATGTTCGATTTAGAACTTGCACCGTTCGATGTGTTGGGTTCTTTGGCACATATACAAATGCTCAACAGCGTAGGTTTGTTAAAGGATGAGGAATATAAAATTCTTGCTAAAAATTTACGCGATATTTACAAAACAATTGCTTCGGGAAATTTTAAAATAGAGGACGGTATTGAAGACGTGCATTCGCAAATAGAACTTCAACTCACACAAAAACTCGGCGATATTGGTAAACGTATTCACGCAGCGCGCAGTCGCAACGATCAAGTTTTAGTGGACTTAAAACTTTTTTATCGCGCAGAACTCGAAAAAATATTAAACGCAACGCAAACACTTTTTGAAACGTATTTAGCGCAAAGTGAAAAATATAAAGACGTTATTCTGCCAGGTTATACACACACACAAATTGCGATGCCATCGAGTTTTGGTTTGTGGTTTGGCGCATATGCAGAAACACTGTGTGACGATGCGCATTTTTTATTAGCGGCGTATAACGTTGTCAATCAAAATCCGTTGGGTTCGGCGGCAGGTTATGGTTCGAGTTTGCCGATTGATCGCGCGCTAACAACTAAACTTTTAGGTTTCGCCGATATGAATTATAACGTCGTTCATGCACAGATGGGTCGCGGCAAAGCAGAATACGCTGTCGCCGTTGCTATTGCAAGTATTGCTGCAACACTTTCGCGGTGCGCAGCCGATGCATGTTTATTCATCAATCAAAATTTTGATTTTATTTCTTTGCCCGATGCACTGACAACAGGTTCGAGCATTATGCCACACAAAAAAAATCCCGATGTGTTCGAGATTTTACGCGCCAAGTGCAATCAATTAATCACTACACCAGCGCAAGTTTCATCGCTCACCACCAATCTCATCAGTGGTTATCACCGAGATTACCAACTTTTAAAAGAAATTATTTTCCCTGCGCTGCACACTTTGGAAGATTGTTTAGACATGATGCAGTTTATGATTGCGCGCGTTGAAGTCAAACAAAATATTACAGAGCGACCTTTGTACGATACACTTTTCACCGTTGAAGCTGTTAACGCGTTGGTGCAAAAAGGTATTCCGTTCAGAGAAGCATATAATATTGTCTCGCAGCAATTAGCGGAAGGAACATACACGCCGCAACGCGAAATCCATCACACACATGCTGGCAGTATTGATAACCTTTGTACCAACGAAATTAAAAATAAATTCAATCGCATTTACGCACAGTTTCCATTCAAAAAAGTTCATTCGGCGGCGAAAAATTTATTGAAAGGTTAAAAAAAAAGCTGCACCATTACGCGCAGCCTTTCACTTAAATCACATTAGTAAATCTTATAGTTAAAAGCTGTTAACTATTTAACCCGTTTCGCTTCCTCTTCCAAACTTGTCTTTCTGTTTCGTGCAGATTGCACATTCTTATTACCAAAACGATAATTAAAATTAAGTTTTAAACGTCTGCCTTCATAAGTACCCTTTCCTCCTGCGGTTAAATTGCCCAAAGTTGTTTCGTAAACATTCCAACCTGACGTTCCTAAAATATCATCGAAACCTAATTTCACTGAAGCGTCACCATCCATAAATTTTTTCTGAACTGCTATATTAGCAACACCCAATGGTCTATTTCTAAAAATTCCCCAATTATCGTTTAAGCTGTAATATCCACTCGCTTCAGCTGACCAACCTTTGCCGAGTGTGAAAGTATTTTCAGCGTAAAAACCAAAATTTGGTATCGTAAGGCTTACGGTTTTGTTATCGCCAAAATTAGCATTGAGTTTATCGTAATTAAACCAAGTGTTTAAGTAACCGTTCCACCATTTTTTTATCGGGAGTGGTGTGCCGAGACTAACGTAGTAATGATCTTTAGCGGCTAAGTTTTTTTGCGTAACAAAAAAGCGCGTTTTGTTTAAATTAGAATCAAACTCTTGATCTGTGATATCCGTGAAATAATCGTTGGTTTTGGAATAACCAAAATTAAAATTAACGGATTGCTTGAACACGTAACTAAATTCAAAACTATGCGTGTATTGTGGGCGCAAGAAAGGATTTCCTTTCTGAAATAATAATTCATTCAGTTGGTATTCGAACGGGTTGAGTGATTGATACGAAGGTCTGTCAATCGAGTAGCGATACGTAAAGTTGAGCGCATTATTATCATTAAAAGCGTAACCAAAAGCGGCACTCGGAAATAAATTTAAATAAGTTGTGTCAACATTTTTAGTGTTCGTTGCTTTCAAAGCTACCAGATCACCCATTGAACTGGTGTTTTCGGCACGTAAACCCAACTGTGCGCTAAATTTTTTTCCAAATTTGCGATTAAAATTAACATAGCCCGCTAAAATCTTTTCTTTATACGTGAAATAGTTTGTGCGATTGACGTCTACCTCTTCGCTGCCGTTCAAAATTTTAAAAGCATTGAGTTTATTATCGGTCGTTACATCCGAAAATTTAGCACCAAAACCCAATTTACCTTTCCAAAAATTTTGCTCGTAGTCGGTTTTAAACGACATGATATCAATATTCACAGGCGTGTTCGTTCTGTAAATGTTAGAACTCAAAACCTTTGAAAGGTTCGCATCTGCATAATATAGGTTGGGCAAATAAGAACTGCCATCGTTCCTGAACGCGCCGTAATCAGCATCAATTGTTAATTCGTGACCCGTTGTGTCGGCAAATTTATAATTTAAGTTGTAATTAATATTTTTGTTGGTGCCCTTATTCGTGTTGGTAGCCACTAAAACAGAATCAATAGAGTTTAATGATGGGCGACCAATAGTGGTTGTGCTATAACTATCGAAACCGTTTTCGGAATAAGTACCATTAACCAAAACACCTATTGTTGTAAATTTATTGACTGTATAATCGGCACCAATTTTCGCAGAGTGATTGTAGTTTGAGTTTGCCTGAGTATTATTTTGTGCATACAGTGTATCACCAATTCTATTGTTCCAAGTCATTGTGTTATGGTAAATGCCAGCACTCGTTGAGTAGGAACCAAAAACATTTAAATTCGCATCGCGGTGATTTAGATTTATGGCGAAATCGCCTTTAGGTGTTATGCCTTGTTGCACACCAAGAGAAACGTTTCCGTTAGTGCCGAGTTTAGTGTTTTTTTTGAGTTTTATATTAATGATACCTCCGTTTGCAGCTGCATCGAATTTAGCACTTGGATTGGAAATAAGTTCAATCGCTTCGATGTCATTCGAGTTTAAACCTTTTAAGAAT
Organism: Saprospiraceae bacterium; assembly: GCA_043786955.1. Lineage (GTDB taxonomy): Bacteria > Bacteroidota > Bacteroidia > Chitinophagales > Saprospiraceae > JAAFJT01. Next base: position 3,174 of record JAYVVO010000570.1, on the reverse strand, counting down.
GCGGCTAAATCGGCACCTGAAAGCGGCGAAGGTTTCCCATTAATCCAAATTGCAACGTTACTTTTTCCTTTGAAGCGCACGTTTTCGTCTTTATCAATTTGTACTCCTGGCGATTTACGCAAGAGTTCCAAACCATTTAAACCAGTCGCGCTGAGCGATTCGGCAACATTAAAAACTAATCTATCTGCTTTAACCTCTATGGTTGGTTTTTTTGTCGAAATTGTGACAGTTTTCAATTCATTTTCCAAAGATTCTAAAGTTATCGCATTGAGCGTTACATCTTTCTCAGAAACTGTGAACGGTAAGGTCGAAAAATTTTTTAAACCTATCATACTCGCATTGATATAGTATTTTCCAGCCACAACGTTTTCAAAAACATAACTTCCGTCACCTTCTGTTACAGCTCCTTTAATGAATACTGAATCAGGTGAGTGCATGAGCATAATCGTTGCAAATTCAACAGGTTTTTGTATCGAATATCGGATAACACCCGTTATTTTTTGCGCATTAATGGTAATTGTAAGGAATGTTAAACTGACACAGAGAACGTAAAATAGATTTTTCATAATGAATGATTAAAATTGTCTTAAAATGTCGGATGATTTTTTTATTGAGTGAATGAATTAACTAACACGCGTCTTAAATTAATAACTAACACAAATTTGATGGCATGGCTGATTCTATTAAAATTTTATGGATGAACGCCTTAATTTTCTCGACAGAATTTATAATCTTTAAGGTTCGAGTATTTTTACGTGTATTAGAGAACTCTTTTTTTTAAAAGTTGCACAAAAGCGATTAGTTCATTAAATTTTATTGGATTTATGAACGACGATTGAAAAAAAGATTAGTTATGACGGAGAAAGGGAAGCAAATAAATTAAAATGGAGAGTATTCTTTTGGTGTTTAATCTTTTGGATCTAGTAAAAGATTGTATAAATAAACAAGGAGCGTAGAAATGGCAAAGCTCGGAATGGTGTAAAGCACAATTTTTTTGAAATAGAAGGGTGTAAATTCTTCGACTGAAAAAAATACAAAAACGTGGATAAACATAAACAATGCTGCATAACGCACAAACCATAAAAACCCAAGATTGTGGCGCGTAGGACTTATACCAACTTTGTATCCGCCTTGTGGTTCTAAAAAAAGCAGTAAGCCACCACGTATGTAGGCGGAAAAAATGCAAGCCGCCATGTGCATACCAATAGTATCGTAAAAGACATCAATAATATAGCCGTAAAAAGCACCAATAAGTATCATTAACCAAGTCGGTGTTTGAATCGGTAGGTGCATAAAAAAAACGGGGTACAGAAATACCGTTATGACCGAAAACCAACCCACGCCAAGATTAAGATTACGCAGCACAAGCACCTGTACGAATATGAGTATTAATCCGCGAATTATATTACGCAACACAACCGTATTGTCCATATTTGTTGTTAGCGTTTATCGTTTTTTAGGTGCAATGTCTTCATTAATTTTGTTTAGCTCCTGATACAATAAATTATCAATAACGTAAACGTAGGCTTCGTTAGAAATATCGTTATTTAATTCAACCGTTAAAGTAAACGAATTACTACCACTTTCAATTTTAACTTCGGTAACTCTACCAATAAATATCCCACCCGGAAACATTTCCGAAAATCCAGAAGTAACTATAGAATCACCTTTTACTATATCCGCGTGTTTAGGAATACTTTCTAATATCATTTCTTTCGGATTTCCGCCGCGCCAAACCAATGAACCAAAATAACGATTCCGTTTAATCATCGCAGAAATACTTATTCGTTTATTCAGAATGGAAATGACCTGCGCGTAATGATCTGTGATATTATTTCTCACAATGCCGACAATACCGGTAGCACTAATAACTGCCATATTCGGATGAATACCTTGCAAGCGTCCGCGATTGATAGTGATGTAATTTTCGTTTCTATTAATCGAATTATTCACAACCTCCGCACTGAGATAATTGAATTGTTGTAAAACATCTTTTTTTTGAGTTGTATCTGGCCTGATAGTAGAAGTATCGAGTGGAAATATGACTGTTCCTTTACTCACAGGCACTAAATATTTTGTTGACTCTAAGGTTGTTTTTAATCGGCTGTTTTCGGTAGCTAAACTATCCGCAATTTGGCTAACAGAAAAAAAGCGACGCACCGAGCTAAAGTTTTCGTAAACAGTTCCTACCACAATATTCGCCGAACTTTGATAAATTTCGTTCTGTTTTCTATTGTATCGCGCTACCAACGAAATAGCATAAATCTCCATCACTAAAAATAGAAAAAAGTTGCCGTATCGTTGTAAAAAATTCATATTACTGCTGTCTAACGCGAAAGTTTTTGTTCAGACGCGTACATCCCATAAAAAAAACTCAAAATTAATTAACTGTTACTAAAAAAATGTGCTATTTCTAAAATTCATCTTTTTCTTATCAAAATTTTTGGCGCAAGGTGTAATTAACGTCGAATTGCTATGGAGGAGAAACTAATTCTTTATCTATTTTTATAACCTAAAAATTGTGTTTTTAAAAATTAATTTTTAAGATACTTTTGAAATACTTTTAAGGAAATTTTTTGAACACATTTAGTATTAAGCGTTTACACGCGATTAATTTTTAGAGATTTAGATATATGAATTTTATTTTAATTAATTTTAAATTTCAATATCGAATTTGTTTTTTTTATAATAAATACTTTTTAGTTTTGTGCTTTAATTAACGCTACCATAACTTTTTTTTTTAACCATAACTTTTTTTTAACCATGGATTTCACTGCTGTAAAAACCACTAAACAAAAAACAGAAAAACCTACCCACACAAAAACAACTTTTAGCATTTTACCTTTATTAATGATTGTGCTATTAATAGGCATCATCATCTTTATGGGATCGAAGATGTAAATTATTTTTAAGAACACAGAGTGCGTAAAGACGTTTCGATGAGCGATGTTTCTACGGCAACATCTACTTTGGAAGTACCAATTTTTTCAATGAGGCTAAAACGGATGCTATCACCGACGTTTTTCTTATCGTTGCGCATAAAATTTATAATTTCAGGAATTTTATGCCCATCTACTTGGTATTTTGGATAATGTGCATCAATAAATTGCTTTGATTCCAATAGTTCTTCCTTTGGAAGTTGGAGTAATTTATGTGAAAGTTCAAGTTCGCATA
>JAYVVO010000569.1:0-2808 GCA_043786955.1 Saprospiraceae bacterium | reverse complement strand
GAGTCATCGAAATAGTCATTGAATATGTTCTTAATTAGAAATTTGTGTGCGTATGGTAACCGTATATAGTTCTAAAAAAACATTTTTAATTTTAGCAAACAAAATTTTAACGTTGTATGTCGCAGTAAGCTACTAATTTTAAATAATCTGGTTTATCACTCACAATTTTATGAATAAAACTTTCTACAATTTTTCCATTCTGAATCATAAAAACGCCTGGCATTTGGAAGCTATCGCCCAAGCTTTTATTCGTTTCTGCACCATATTTTGCTTGCAAGGTAAATCCACGATACCACGATTGCAAGCCAAAAAGTTGCGTGAAACTCCCTTTAATCAAACCAAATTTTGCGTAAAAATTGCACGTCGGGTCGCTAATGTGTCGAACATTATTTATTTTAAATCTTTCAAAATACAATTGTGCCGTTGCGTTGTCTCCCATGTGCACAAAAATAATTTCTGTTTTCTTAGTTTCAATTTCGTTCCTCAAAGTAGAGAGTTCGTCAATCGTTTCTCTACAAAACTGGCAACCAAAATGTCGCAAAAAAACAAGCATTACGTTTTTATTTTTTGAGATTTCCAAAACGTTCGTGCCGTCATTTGTAATCATTAATTCTAAAGCCTCATCCTCTATATCTAACATACAGAATTTATTGTCCGCTAAGTTAATCAAATTAACTGGATTTTAGTTGATAAAAAAATAAAATTACAAATGAGACTAAAATTTCATTGAAAAATACAAGTTTGAAGCCTTTATTTATTTTTCGTCTAAAATAAATAAAGTCCGAATAGTCAGAGGATAAATACAAAAAGCATAATTTTTTAAAAAATGGGGTTTCATAAAACTATAAACCCAAACAAAAACTTTAACAATTTTAGAACTGCAAAACCTACGCTTCCGATGCAGAAATTGAACTTTCTATTGTTCTTAATTTTTGCTGACAGTAAGCGACTAAAAAGTTTGCGCGCTCTAAATTAGTATTCAGCGCGTCAATTTTCACGTCGCCTTGTTCAATAGAATCTATAATTTTTTTTAATTCTGACATTGCGCTCGTGTAAGTCAGTTCGTGTGTGTCTGTTTTAACTTTTGACATTTTTTTTGTGGCAAAGATAGTTAATCAATTATCTTTGCCACATGAAGTTGAGCATCATTATTGTAAATTATAACGTCAGGCATTTCTTAGAGCAAGCTTTACTTTCAGTTCAACGTGCTGCTCAAAGTATTGAAACAGAAATTTTTGTCGTTGATAATAATTCTACTGATACTTCTATTGAGATGCTTCAAACGCATTTTCCTTTCCTAAAACTTATCCAAAATAAAATCAATAAAGGTTTTGCCGTTGCGAATAATCAAGCTTACTCTTTTTGCACAGGAGATTATATTCTACTGCTCAATCCAGATACGGTTATCTCGGAAGATACATTTGAGAAGTGTATTGCCAAAATGGATTCTGATTCCCGTATCGGCGGATTAGGTGTTAAAGCCGTAGATGGCAGCGGATTTTTTTTGCCTGAAAGCAAACGCGGATTTCCAACGCCTTGGGTGGCGTTTTGCAAAGCGTTTGGTTTGTCAACTTTTTTTCCAAAATCAAAATTATTTAACCATTACTATTTAGGTTTTCTTCCAACAGATGAATCGAACGAAGTAGAAATCCTGGTTGGCTCTTTCATGTTTTTACGAAGAGCTGCAATTGAAAAGATGAAAGTCTTGTTGGATGAATCATATTTTATGTACGGCGAGGATATTGATTTAAGCTATCGCATTTTAAAAGCGGGTTACAAAAATTATTATTTAGCCGATACGACCATCATTCATTACAAAGGTGAATCAACGAAAAAAGGAAGTTTGAATTACGTCCGCACGTTTTACAACGCAATGTTAATTTTCGTGCGCAAAAATTTACCGCGCAGCAATGCGTGGTTATATATCGCCCTCATTCAAATTGCTGTTTGGTTTCGCGCATTAATTACGGTTCTTTCCTATTTTTTTAAAACGCACTTTCTGCCTCTACTCGATTCAATTCTGATTATAATCGGACTTTTTTATTTGAGAAGTGTTTGGACAAATTTTTATTTTTCGGATAGTAGCTATATTAAACCGCACATTTTTTTAGTCAATTCAATTATCTACACGGTTATTTGGTTGAGTTCGGTTTTTTTTAGCGGCGGATATGATAATCCCATTGCGATGCGACGAGTTTTGCGCGGTATCGTCATCGGAACAATTTTAAACGCCTCTGTTTATGGTTTATTAAATCTTTCGTATCGTTCTTCGAGAATGATTTTATTGCTTGGTGGCATTTGGGCATTTTTAGCAACCGTTTTTGTGCGTTGGTTAGCATCAGTCTTTAATAAAAATATTCTTTTCAATGAAACTAAATCGGATAGAAAACTTGTAGTTGTTGGTGATAACGAAGAAACAGAGCGCGCGCAAAAAATTTGGTTAAAAAAAAACCCGAATGGTTATTCTTTAGGCTTTGTTAGTATCAATGATTTTTCTTTTAAAAAAGATGCTCTCGGGAATATCTCTGCGTTAAAAGAAATTGTAAAATTATACAAACCCGACGATTTAATTTTTTGTGCCGCTACCCTACCCTATCAATCAATTATTAAAAATTTTGAACAATTGCAATCGCATAAAATTAATCTGAGTATTTTAAATCCTGAATCGGAAATTTTAATTGGCAGTACAGATAAAAATGCGCGCGCCGATTTTGACGAACGCCAAAATTATAAAATTGCAACACGCGCTGCGCGACGCAATAAAAGATTATTAGACGTTTTGCTTACTCTATCAATTTTCATTTTTTC
>JAYVVO010000568.1:0-2815 GCA_043786955.1 Saprospiraceae bacterium | reverse complement strand
GCGATGGCAAAATAATTCCGCCATTTACGCAACCTTACGAAAAAATTTGTGCGAGTTCAGGTGTTTATCACAGAACGTTTACTGCAACAGATGGTTGTAATAACGTTTCTACGATATCGCATAATATTACGGTTGTTGATACGGTTGCGCCTATTTTTTTAAATTTACCAACGGATTTAACGCTTTCTTGTGGTTCGCCCGTTCCGGATGCGCCGAATATTCTTATAAAAGATAATTGCGACATCACAGCAACTTTTTCACGGGATGCAGATGATTCTATTCCAGGTTTTTGCGCAGGTTCTTACAAAATTGTAAGACATTGGACAGCGGTTGATGCGTGTGGCAATGCACGAAAAGGTCAGCAGACTATTTCTATTTTCGATAACGAGCCGCCTTCAATTGTAAACGTGCCGAGCGATATTACGGTTGATTGTAAAAATATTCCCGCGCCAATTTCTTTAAACGTAAAAGATAATTGCGATATTAAATTAACGTTTGTCTTTCCGACAGATAAAACGACCGCAGGATCTTGTCCCTCAAATTATTCAATTGTTCGCACTTGGGTAGCGACGGATGCGTGCGGTAATGCAACACAAAAATTTCAAAAAATAACGGTTAAAGATTCTATCGCGCCTGTGTTGGCGAATGTGCCGAGCGATATTACTGTCAACGTTGGTCTCGGTGATGCCATTCCTGTTGCAACAATTGTAACCGCTACTGATAATTGCGATAATAATCCGAAAGTGACGGCAAATGAAATTGCGCAAATTGTTTCTGGCAATTGTAAAAATACGATTGTGAGGACTTGGCAAGCAAAAGATGTTTGCGGTAATGTAAGTGCAATTGCAAAACAAACAATCACGATTTTAGATAGCGTAACTGCTGTACAAATTGCCTCGCGAACTCCTGCCAATTGTACGGATGCGAATGGTAGCGTGTCTTTATCTCCAGCGAATTATAATTATACTTGGAGTGATAATGGAACTGGTAATGTCAGAAACGATTTGAAAAAAGGTTTGTACAATGTGACAGTTTCTAAATCGGGATCGTGTTTCATCGTTCTTCCGATCACTGTTGATAGTGTAAAATGTTTATTGTGTACTAAACCGTTAGTTTCTGTTACGCGCACAAAACAAACTTGCGCTAAAGGCAACGACGGCACAGCCACAGTTAATATAACGAATGGTGTCGTTTCGGATTACAATTTCACTTGGTCACCGAATATCTCAACTACTAATTCGGCGCAAAATTTATCCGTTGGAACAAACTATTCTGTACGCATTGCGCGAAAAGATAATGACACGTGTGCTATCACAACACAATTCAGTGTTGATCCTGCAACGGATGTTGTCATTGCTGCTGCAGTTATTACGAATGCCGATTGCAATGTCGCGACAGGTTCAGCAAAATTTAATCCGACCGGAAATTTAAAATACACTTTTAAATGGAATGATTTAGACACTAATAGTGCGCGCGCAACGCTTGCTGTTGCAAATTATACCGTTACAATTAATGATGGCGTGAACTGCCCAATTGTAAAAAATATCGCTATCACTAAAGTTTGCGATAATCCTTGTGTTAAACCTTCACTGGCTTTACAAATTACAAATCAATCGTGCGCTAAAATCGCAGATGGAAAAGTTGGAATCGTCCTTTCGGGTGGAAATACAAATAATTATGAGTTTAAAATTACGAGTGATGTTGGTTTTTTTAAAGACGTCCTCACTCAAGGCTCAAATCTCATAGCTCAGGGCTTAGGGGTTGCTAATTACAGTTTGCATCTTCAAAAAGAATCCGATCCCACTTGTTTTATTGACACGACTTTCCAAATTTTAAAAGCGATTGACGTTGTGCCTATCACTCCAACTATTACAACAGCAATTTGTAATGCGGCATCAGGTTCAATTATTTTTAATAATGCAATAAATTATACTTTTGCTTGGAGCGATGGAAATACGTCTGCATCGAGAATAAATTTAATTGCAGGTACTTATACCGTTCAGATTGGCGAACTTGCTTCAACACATTGTCCTGTTACTCAAACATACAAAATTGATACGGTAAATAATTTACGCAGCAGTTACACAATTAATAAACAGCCAACGTGTGCTTTGAACAATGGTTCGGTAACCATCAATGCTTTAGGTGGATCTGGAAATTATAGTTACTCGTGGGGAAGTTCGAATACACGCAGCGGATTGAGTGCCGTTATCACAACTGTAACCGTGACTGATAAACAAACGGGATGTACTTCAGCTACTACTTTTGCATTGCGGAATGAAAATATTTCAGCTACAATTACTTCAGACAATATAGTAAATCTGGCTTGTGCTGATGGTAATGATGGTCGTGTGAATTATACCGTTTCTGGAAAAAGTGCTAATTTCGCAGAGCCTGCTAAAATTACAATCGTAGAGACGTTGCATGCAACGTCTTTACAAAACGGTTCGCTTGGAGCGGGAAATTACACCATTTTAGTAGCTGATGCGACGGGTTGCGCAGTAACACAAAAATCATTTTCTGTCGTTGCGCCACAAAAAACCATCGTCAGTATTCGTGGCGAAAACCAAGTGTGCAGTAATAGCAGTATTTTATTGGAATCAAGCATCAGCGGTGGTTCAGCAAATTGCGCGTATCAATGGCAGTTTAGCACCAATGGAGGATTTAGTTGGAATCCGATCACCGTTAACGGCACTTCAAATACACTTGTCGTAGATTCGAAAAATCTTGCGCCTTTACCTCAAAAAACGTCTTATCGTTTACAAATGACTTGCGGCAATTGCAATATCTCGCCGTCAAATATTATTGAGGTGAC
>JAYVVO010000567.1:0-7998 GCA_043786955.1 Saprospiraceae bacterium | reverse complement strand
TACATTAGTAATAGTTTTTTGTTCAAGGCTAAAGCCCATGTTTTTTTGGCATCAACCCCAGCATAAATACTGGGGTTATAATTTTTTTCAGTTTTTTTCAAACTTTGCAAAAGAAAATAATGGATTTTTGAGATAATAACTTCTTTATAAATGCTGGGGTTATAAATTTTTTTAATTTTCTGCAAACTATGCGACAGAAAATTTAATATTTTCGTGATAATAACCCCAGCCTTTAGGCTGGGGTAGAAAAATCTTTTCATGGGCTTTAGCCATGACTTACAAATAAGGTTGTTAAAGTTAAACTTTCTCATCGTTTTGTTTAATAAGTAGTGAAGCAAAAAAAGCATAAAATACAATTCCAAATTCAGCCTCTAACGGTACGTCGAAACAAAAAGCTAAAAGCATATTTAAATAAAAAAAGAGTTTTATCTCACCAAGGATTTCGTAATCGAACCCATTTAAATTGTACAAAAATCCAAATAAAAACACCATTAATCCTAAAATTCCAAAACTTGCTGCAACAACTATAAATTGATTATGCGGCATTTTGGGATCAAAACTCGGTGCGCTTAGCGTATATTCTTTTTTTATGCTGTCCCAAAAATCTCCTACACCAGTACCCAAAAGTTTATTTTCTTTAAATATTTTAATGCCTATCTCGTTTGAAACCCATCGCTCACCATCCGAATACGTTTTAGAATCACCTTGTTGTTGCATTTGCCTATCCCACAGAAAGTAATTTATTTTCTGATGAAAACTATCAACGGTATAAAAAGCAATTATGGGTATGAGTGCAATCACTAAAACGAAAAAACTATGTTTTAAATATTGCCGCTTGATGAAAGCTAATCGAATAATGTAAACTAAAATAGAAGCATAGAGAATCAATAATCCACTGCGCGCTGAAATAATGTGTAACGCAATAAAAATTATTGCTAATGCTGCGAGATAAATCCTTTGAAAAATTTTGATTAATACATTTTTTTCTAAAGTAATTACACCCACTATAAAAGCAAACGCGCACAAAATTGTAAATCTAACATGATCGCGAATGTGCGGTACGGGTTGACCAAAATACAAAAGTTGCGTATAAATTTTTGAGTGAAAACTGTAGTCAATGATGATGAATAAACCGTAGCAGCCCAAAAAAATAATGAGAATCGTAAAAATTTTATAAAACTGCTTCGTCGAAAGTTTTGGCAAAAAATAAATACTTAAGGGTAAAACAAACAAAGGTGCTTTGATGCGAATAGCGCCGAGATAATCGTGCGAGTTTTCTGACCACAAACCAGAAAGAACTGTCAAAAAAAATAAAGCCGAAACGCAAACGTAAGGAAAATATTTTTTAAAAGAAAAATCTCTCTCACCACCCACCTTATCATATTTTCGTCTTTGAAACCAAAAATTTAAAATTGCAGCAGCAGTAATTAATATTGTAGATACAGAAGTTAAGAAAAAAGACCACGCAGATGAGGTGATTAACAGCGCAAAAAGTAAAACTAAGTAGTTATTATCAGAACTAATTTGATTTAAAAGCCTTGAAATTGTATTTTTGCGCATCGAAAATAAAAAATATGTCGGCAGAAATTTTTGCGAAGGTACAAAGTGTGATTGATGAAATAAAAAATGAGCAGCCAAACTCGAAAGAAACACTCGAATTGTTTCGTCAAAAGTACATCGGTTCTAAAAATATTTTGAAACCTTTGTTCTCTGAAATTGGAAAAATTGAACCTGCTCAGAAAAAAGATTTCGGCGCACTCATTAATGTTGCTAAAGACTTGGCACAAACTAAATTTGATGAAGTTAATACGCAACTCGAAAATACGATCGAAAAAGTCAATCTCGATAATTTCGATTTAACGCGACCTGCCGACTCTATCGCCCTCGGTAGTCGTCATCCTATTTCGTTAATCATGCAGCGTATTATTTCGATTTTTCAGCGAATCGGTTTTGTGGTTGCTGATGGACCAGAAATCGAAACCGATTGGTACAATTTCACCGCCATGAATACACCGGAAGATCATCCTGCGCGCGATATGCAAGATACTTTTTACGTGCAGAATTCTAAGACATGGTTACTGCGCACGCACACTTCACCTGTTCAAGCGCGAATAATGGAAAAGCAAAAACCTCCTATTCGTATTATTGCACCTGGTCGCGTGTATAGAAACGAAACTATATCTGCGCGTTCACATGCACAGTTTCACCAAGTAGAGGGATTATATATTGATAAAAATGTGTCGTTCGCTGATATGAAACAAACGCTTTTATTTTTTGCGCAAGAGATGTTTGGTGCTACGCAAATTCGTTTGCGCCCATCATTTTTTCCATTCACTGAGCCTTCCGCCGAAATGGATGTTTGGCTCGGAATAGATACGCCAGAAAATTTGCGTTTAACCAAAGGAACGGGTTGGCTTGAAATTCTCGGTTGTGGTATGGTTGATCCGCAAGTTTTGATTAATGTCGGAATTGATCCAGAAGTATATTCAGGGTTTGCTTTCGGAATGGGCGTTGAACGGCAAGCTTTACGTTTTTATAAAATTCCAGACATAAGAATGTTGTTTGATAATGAAGTTAAATTTTTGAGACAGTTTTCGTCTGCGATATAAGAATCTTAAACCTCGTAGGTTTTTAAAACCTGCGAGGTTTTGAACATAATAAAGAACTATGTCAAAACCAAGTATACCCGAAGGAACGCGCGATTTTTCGCCTGAACAAATGTTTAAGCGTAATTACATTTTTGATACTGTTAAAAATGTTTTTCGGCGTTACGGGTTTAAGCAAATAGAAACGCCCACGCTCGAAAAACTTTCGACATTGACAGGCAAATATGGCGATGAGGGCGATAAATTACTTTTCAAAGTTTTAAATAATGGCGATTTTCTTTCAAAAGCTAATGAAGAAGCTTTACAAAATCGCAACTCAACCAAATTGGTTTCAAGTATTTGCGATCGCGGTTTGCGATATGATTTAACTGTGCCGTTTGCGCGCTATGTTGTCATGCACCAAAATGAAATTACTTTTCCGTTCAAACGTTACCAAGTGCAACCTGTTTGGCGCGCCGATAGACCGCAACGCGGACGTTATCGGGAGTTTTATCAGTGCGATGTGGATGTTGTAGGTTCAAATTCGCTTTTATATGAAGCAGAGTTATTGCAAATTTATGACACCGTTTTTAGTGATTTAAAATTACCTGTTACCATCGCATTTAACAATCGAAAAATTTTATTCGGTATTGCTGAAGTGGTTGGTGCAACGGATAAGTTTGTTGATTTAACAGTATCCATTGATAAATTTGATAAAATTGGATGGACTGGTGTAGCGGAAGAATTATCGAAGCGCGGTTTTGAAGCGGATAAAATTTCTGAAATCAAAAAATTTCTTGTAGAAACGCCAGTAGAGGCACAAAATTTTGCTTCGCTGTTACAACCGTATTTTGAACGTAGTGAAAACTTGAAACAAGGGGCTGAAGAAATTCAAACAGTCTTAGGTTTTTTAAAAGATTATAAATTTTCAAATCAAATTAAATTTGATTTAACACTTGCGCGTGGATTAAACTATTACACTGGCTGTATTTTTGAAGTCCGTGCTGATACAGTTGAAATGGGAAGTATTGGCGGCGGTGGTCGTTACGATGATTTGACGGGTGTTTTTGGTTTGAAAAATGTATCTGGTGTTGGCATTTCTTTTGGTGCCGATAGAATTTACGATTGCTTAGAAGAGTTGAGTTTGTTTCCAGAAAACGCAAATCAACAAACACAAATTATGTTTGCTGCTTTCGATGTAGATTGTTTGCGCGCTGCATTCAGTTTGGCTACGCAGTTGCGCGTGAAAAATCTTTCAGTTGAAGTTTATCCAGAAGCAACAAAGATTAAAAAACAACTCGACTACGCTAATAAAAATAATATTCCTTATGTGGTAATAATTGGTTCAGAAGAACTTGACGAAAAGGTAGTCATGCTTAAAAATATGATTTCTGGGGAGCAACAAAAAATTTCTTTCGAAAAATTGATAGCTTTCAATTTTTAATTAACAAACATAAATTCAGATCAATGAGGCTGCTCGGCTGTCCAAAAAGATCAATCAACTTTTACTGACAATGATTTATTTATTTATTCTCGCATTAATAATTCTAATTCCCCTTTTCTTTTTTATGTATAAAGGCATTTCAGTGCCACCTAAAAAAGGGGTTGAATCAGATAAACTTACGCGACCAACTTCTGTTATTCCTCAATATAATTCACCCGATTGGGTGCGCGATGCTGTTATTTATCAAATCAATACGCGCGTTTTCACCCATGAAGGAACGTTTCAAGCCGTTGAATCACATCTTCAAAGAATTAAAAACCTTGGTGTTGATGTTCTTTGGTTAATGCCGATATTTCCGATTTCAGAAAAAAATAGAAAAACTGAGCCAGAAAACACGCGCGAAGCTTTCGGTTCGCCGTATGCCGCGTCCGATTTTTTAAAGATACATCCTGCTTTTGGCGACGAAAATGATTTGCATTATTTAGTTAAAAGTATTCATAATTTAGGGATGAAAGTTGTTTTAGATTTTGTTCCGAATCATACAGGTTGGGATGGCGATTGGATAGAAAATCATCCCAATTGGTTTTTGCAAAAAGATGGCGTTATTCAACCCGTTACTTCTGATCAAGGTGAGATTTGGGCAGATATTGCGCAACTCGATTTAACTAATAATGAAATGCGCGAAGCTTGGATGAAAGTGCATGAATACTGGTTACGCGAATTTGATTTCGATGGTTTTAGAGAAGATTGCGCTTGGGGAATTCCAACGGGTTATTGGAAAGAATTACGCGAACGCCTCGATAAAATAAAACCCGTTTTTATGCTGGCGGAAGATGAAGTGCACGGCAGAGAACAATTTGAAGTATGTTTTGAATCAAATTATGGTTGGGGAACGCACCACTTTATGAAAAAAATTGCGGAAGGCGCTCCAGCTACAACTTTATACACACACACTGAAGATATTAAAAAACGGCTCGGTACACATGGATGGCAAATGAATTTTACTCAAAATCACGACGAAAATACTTGGAATGGCACAGAGTCGGAGTTATTTGGCGATGGAGCGGATTGTTTCACTGCCCTCACTTTTGTCATTGAAGGTATGCCCTTAATCTATAACGGACAAGAAGTTTCACTCAATAAACGCCTCAATTTTTTTCATGACGATGAAATTGATTGGTCGGGTGTTTCGCGCGTGGATTTTTTTAAAAAACTCATTGATTTAAAGCACAATGAACGCGCACTTTGGAACGGGGAATATGGTGCGCCTTTAGAGAAAATCGAAAATTCATCAGAGGAGTTTATTTATTCTTTTCGCCGCCGTTATTACAAAGACGGTTTTCACTCAAACGTAGTTTGCATTTTTAATCTTTCCAATAAACCTGCGCATACAATTTTAGCTATAGGTAATCGAAAAGAGTTACTGAGCGATTATTTCACAAACCAAGAAATAACTATAGATAGTAAAAAAACAATTTACCTCGATGCATACGAGTATAAAATTTTGTTAGGTTGAAAAAACTTTAAAAATCTAGAATTTTTACTGCTTTGTGCCAATTGGTTTTAAGCCAATTGTAAAAAAAAATAAAATTGCAAATCGAATTTGAGCGTTTAATTGAAAGTTATATTGGCGAAAAGGTGGGGGTTTCAGAAAATTTTTTAAGTCCTGCTTTAGCGATGCAATTAAAAGAAAATTTGCAAGCACTTTACACGCAAGAAAAATTGATATTGGCTGGTACGGGCAATAATTCTGTGCTTAAATTCGATAGTACTATACGGAGCGATAAAGTATATTGGCTTGATCGCGCACACAATGATATTTACGAAAATGCTTTTTTTGATTTAGTAGATGGTTTCGTTGACTATCTCAACGCAACGTGTTATGCAGGTATCACAAGTTACGAATTTCATTATGCAATGTATGAAAAAGGAAGCTTTTACAAAAGACACCTTGATCAATTTAAAAATAATACATCGCGCGCTTTTTCAATGATTATGTACCTAAACGATAATTGGCAAGTCGAAGATGGTGGCGAATTGTGTATTTACCATACCGATACTGTTCAAACCGTTGCGCCAACAAATAGCAAATGTATTTTTTTTAAAAGTTCTGAATTAGAGCACGAAGTTTTATGCACACATAAACCACGCATGAGTATTACAGGTTGGTTGAAAACGGAAAGTGCTTAATATTAGATTTGAGTTTACTCCATCGCTTCAAGCTGATAAATAACCCGTATTTGAAATTTTAAAAAATAATTACTAAATTTGATGAAATTTTAATAATGGTTATTGCCAATCCGATTTACGATGTTGTATTTAAACGCATGATGGAAAATGAGCGCGTCGCGAAATTTTTCATCGGCACACTCTTAGACGAAACTATTGAATCAGTTGAGATTAAACCGCAAGAGTTTACCTACATAGATAGTTTAGCGGGATTGGCTGTTTTTCGCCTCGATTTTTATGCGACCATTAAAACCCAAAGTGGTGAATTCCGCAAAGTGCTGATTGAAATTCAGAAAGCAAAAAATCAAATTGATTTAATGCGTTTCAGAAACTACTTGGCAGAGCAGTACAAAAAGGAAGACTTAATAAAAGAGGAAAAAGTAGTTTTGCCCATTACCACTATTTATATTTTAGGATTTAAGTTGCCAGAAATTTCTACGCCTTGTTTGAAAGTAGAACGTCAATACAGAGATTTGATTAACCAATCGTTGCTTGGTATTAAAAGCGATTTTGTAGAAAAACTTACGCATGATAGTTTTATTGTTCAGGTTAATAGAATTACCGATAGATATCAAACGCGCTTAGATAAACTTTTGAGCATTTTTGAGCAAACTAATTTTGTGGATGAAACGAAAATAATAAAAGAATTTAGTCACGAAGTTGACTTAGAAGAAATAAAAATTGCTACTGATATTTTGCATTATTCTGGTACGAACCCGAGCGAAAAAAAGAAAATAGAAACTGAACAAGAAGCTTGGAGAACGGTCAACGCCATGTTTGAAGAAAAAGAAAAAAAATATTTGAAAGAACTTAACGAAAAAGATCAAGCATTGATTGAAAAAGATCAAGCGTTGACTGAAAAAGATCAAGCGTTAAATGAAAAAGATAAATTAATCGCTGAATTATTGAAACAAATCAAAAGAGAAGAATAATTTTTAAAGGGGGATTTAACAATTTTAAAAATTTGTTTTTTGCTTATCTTTTTTAACTTTGACGAAAATTTTATAATGAAATTAATTTCTGTATTCCTATTCGTTATTTCATTTAATAGTTTCGCTCAAAATTCAGCAAAGCTAATTGATGTTTTGAAAAATGAAACGGCAACCAATATTCAATCGAATTATGATGCCTATAAAAAAATTGAATTAACTATTTGGGATTACGCTGAGGTGGGCTATAAGGAAGTCAAAAGCTCTATCCTTTTACAGAATACCCTCAAAGAAAATGGTTTTATTGTTGAAGCTGGTGTGGCAGGAATTCCGACAGCATTTATTGCTACCTATGGCAGCGGTTCGCCCGTAATTGGCATTTTGGGTGAATTCGACGCATTACCTGGGTTATCGCAAGATTCATCTGCGGTTAAAACACCTATAGCGAATAAAAACAGTGCGCACGGTTGTGGACATCACTTGTTCGGAACAGGTTCAGTAGCTTCGGGTATTGCTATTAAAAAATTAATAGAACAAGGCAAAATTAAAGGAACGATAAAAGTTTTCGGCTGCCCAGCAGAAGAAGGTGGTTCTGGAAAAGTCTATATGGTTCGCGAAGGTTTGTTCAATGGTGTTGATGTAGTTATTCATTGGCATCCAAGTAATAATAACGCAATTACTTATACGAGTGCATTGGCTAATAAATCAGCTAAATTTAGGTTTTATGGCGTTGCTTCTCACGCTTCGGCTTCACCAGAAAAAGGTCGTTCTGCTTTAGACGCTGTAGAGTCTATGGATTATATGGTTAACA
>JAYVVO010000566.1:0-8024 GCA_043786955.1 Saprospiraceae bacterium | reverse complement strand
TTGATAAGTCGGATTACTTAACCGTTGAGTTTACGTCGGAAAATCCCGAATTGACGTATTTTGTCACAAAAACTTATGTAGATGAGTTTTTGAAATTCTACAAATCTAAAAAAGATACCTCCGAAAATAAATCAGTTGTTTTTTATAATAATTTAACAGACACTAAGAAAAAATATTTAGATTCACTCAATGAAGCGCGTTATAATTATGCGAAAAGTCACGGTGTTGTGGCATTGGTTGAACAAAGTCAAGCGATTGTCTCTCAGATAAAAGAATTGGAATCGGTACGCAATGAGGAAGTTAAAAAATTCGAATCTTATACATCCTCTGCCAAAAAATATGAAGAGTTACAATCACCTTATGCCGAATATGCCGAAAAAGACTACAAAAAAAATATTTTCAGTAATGAACAGCTAATCTCTATTCGCCAACAAATGAAAGTTTTAAGCGATAAATGGGTGAACACTGGTATGAAGGACGACAGAATCAAAAAACAAATTGAAGATCTAAGAACCAAGCAAGATGAGATTTTAACGAGTAAATCTATAAATGATCGCGGCGATCAAGATCCTGTAGTTCAAAAAAACAATGAAATCATGTTGCGAAAAGCCGATGCGCAAGCCTCGCGCGATGGTTCGCAAAATACTTTGGCGACTTTAAACCGACGCATTGGTGATTTAGAAGGTAAGAAAACGAAACTCATTAACGACAATGCAGAGTTTGGCAAGTTGACTCAGCAAATTGATATTGCACAAAAAGAATATGAGGCGGCATTCGATAAAAAAAATCAAGCCGACGTGATTGAGCAATCGGGTAACGAGGAATCGCCTATAAAAATTATTGAGCCAGCAGTTTTTCCTGAAAAAGCAGAACCAAACAAACGCGCACTGATTTCCGCCTTTTCAGGTGTTGGCGCTGGCACGTTGGGTGTGGTTTTATTATTTGGTTTGGCATATTTCGATCGATCGCTTAGTTCGCGTTTTCAATATAGCAAATACATAGATTTACCGTTGCTCGGTGCTATCAACAAAATTGAACCACCCAAAAATAATTCCAAAAATAATTCTTTTGACGCTTTTTTTCATAACGACAGCAACAAACACGATGTCGAATATTTTAAAGAATCGCTGCGCAAAATCAGATTAGATATAGAAAGTTCGGGTGCGCAATCGTTTTTGTTTGTTTCGCTTAAAAAAGCAGAGGGAAAATCTTTTTTAATTTCTGCTCTGGCGTATGCGCTTTCTTTAAAAAACAAAAAAGTACTCATTATTGATACCAATTTTAAAAATAATACACTTTCAGGACTTTCTACGCGGGCATTTGTCGAGACTGAAACAGATGGTTATTTGCCGCAAAAAATGAATCAAGCAACTTCTTTAAATTTTAAATTCGATTTACCCAAAGTAGATATTATCGGTAATCGCGGCAGTATTAATTCGCCGTCTGAACTACTTTCTGGTGTGGATTTCGATAAAAAGGTTAGTCAATTTAAAAAACAGTACGATTATATTTTTTTAGAAGCTGCTTGTTTAAGTCACTATTCCGATGCGCGCGAATTGGCATCAGTCGTAGATAAAGTAATTCCCATTTTTGATGCGACAACGCAGTTCACGAAGGACGATAAACATCAAGTTAATTACCTTTCGGGTTTGAATGGAAAAATATTAGGCAGTGTACTGAATAAAATGGATATAAAAAATCTCGACTGACTCAAACGGGCAAAAATTAGGAAACAGGGAGAAAGGAAAAATGAACAAGGGAAAAGGAATAGGGAAAATAATCAGCTTGATAATTCAAATCTCAACACTTCAGACGAACAAACAACAACAAAACCACCGGACATGAAAAATTACTGGATTTCATCTGGTTTATATTCTTTACTAAATCAGATTACTCAAATGGTTTTTAATTTGGGTTCGATGATTATTCTGTATCGTGTTTTGGATAAACCGACTTGTTCGACTTGGGTTTTGTTCACACTTATAATTGCATCTATTGAAGTTTGCCGAACTGGTTTGCTGCAAAACGCATTAATGACTTTTTTAAACACCAATCCGAAATCGGAACATAATTCTATCAACACGGCTTCGTTATTTTTGAATATCAGTCTTTCAATAGTTTTTGCTACGCTCCTTTTATTTTTTAGTGCTGCTATTGGCAATCAATATAAATCTCCTGAATTAGCAACGCTGTTAAATATTTATGCCATTACCACGCTTTTACTTTCCGGTGTTTATCAATTCAATTTTATTCAGCAAGCTAATTTAGATTTTCGCGGTTTGTTTTGGTCAACTTTTGTCAGAACAGGTGGATTATTTTTTTCAATATTATTTTTAGTTTTCAATAAAGCGCATATTAATTTAACAACCTTAGCTTTCGTTCAAGTTTTTGCCGCGGTGCCAGCAGCTTTTGTAGCTTACTTGTTTGCGCGCAAATATTTTGCGCTCAAAAATAAAATAGATTGGCGTTGGGTGAAAAAATTATTAGCCTATGGCAAATTTACTTTCGGAACAAACATGGCAACCATGGCATTTAAAAGTTTAGACCGCTTAGTTATCGGAAGTTTTCCAGCGCTGCTCACGCAAGTTTCTACTTACGATCTCTCGATTAAAATAAACAACCTTGCAGAAGTACCTACAACCACTTTAGCCGCGATTTTATTTCCACAATCGGCGCGCAAAAACCACGAAGAAGGTAACTCCGCTATAAAATTTTTGTATGAAAAATCTGTGGGAGT
Source organism: Saprospiraceae bacterium (assembly GCA_043786955.1). Lineage (GTDB taxonomy): Bacteria > Bacteroidota > Bacteroidia > Chitinophagales > Saprospiraceae > JAAFJT01. The sequence continues at coordinate 5,287 of JAYVVO010000566.1, read as the reverse complement.
TTTAATGAGTCTCATTATACCTATCATCATTTTTATTTTGCTTTTTGCCGATGTCATCGTTAATCTCTTAGGCAGTTCAGCGTATGCGAGCGCTGCACCTATTTTGCGCATCACCATTTTCTTCGGATTTTTTATGGCATTTGGTGTTCAGTTCGGTACTGTTATGGATGCTTCTGGAAAACCTAAACTCAATTTTTGGATTACAACCTTGGGTGCAATCGTGAATTTAGCCTGCAATTATGTTTTCATTTCTTGGTTCGGTGTCATTGGTGCTGCTTATGGAACACTCTTAGCAATGTTCCTCATGTTTAGCATCATGCAAATTTTACTAAATCGCATTTTCGGAGTACAACTCGTCAACGTTTTTAAATACGCTTTTAGTTTTTATGGCGAAGCACTCACGCGACTAAAGCAATTTAAAACGCTTCAAACTTCTTAGGTTTAACATTTTAGAAATGAAAAAAGATTACGATTTTATCATTAATACGCTTTTCCGAACGACTAACAGTTACTCGTCAGTCTCGCTAAGTTTTGCGAAAGAGTTGGCAAAAACGAATCGGGTTTTTTATGTCAATCATCCGTATTCGTATAAAGATATTTGGAGTGGGAGAAAAGAAGAAAGCGTTAAAAAAAATCTCGGCAACTATTTAACTCATAAAACCACTGTTGAATATCTCAATGAAATTCCAGAAAATTTTATCGCTTATACGCCACCAGCTACTATTCCGATCAATCAATTCAGTGCAGGTAAATTGTACGACAGACTGCATAAAAAAAATCAAAAGATTGTTTTAAATACAATTCAGAAAATTATTAAAGAAAATAATCTGAAAGGTTTTATCTATCTCACTTGTTTCGATCCGTTTTTTTTACCCGTTCTACCAAAAAATTTAGGCGCAGCGTACAGCGTGTATCAGTGCATTGACGATATTTCTACCGAACCATACGTTGCAAAACACGGTGTGCGATTAGAAGAGCAAGCGGCGCGCGATTCCGATTTTACGATTGTCACTTCCACAAAATTGTGGAGACACTTTAAAGAAATTCAAACTGAAACATACATACTACACAATGCCGTTGATATTTCTATTTTTAAAGATTGCGCGCGCAAACATTACGAACGACCAGAAGAAATTAAAAATGTTACGAATAAAATCATAGGTTTTGTTGGCAATTTAGATCCTGTGCGCATTGATTATCCGTTATTAAAATCAATTGCTACGGCGCATCCCGATAAAACTTTATTGCTGATTGGTCCTATAAATTCGCCCGAAATTTCTAACATCGGATTAGATACGCTGCCGAATGTAATTTTAACAGGCGGCAAAAAAATTTATGATATTCCCCAATATCTCAAATTTATGGATGTTGCCATTTTGCCTTCGCTGCTCAATAAAATGTCACTTTCAGTTTATCCATTAAAAATAAATGAGTATTTGGCGGCGGGAAAATCTATAATTGCCACAAATTTTAGCGAAGATATTCGCAGTTTTAGCAACCTTATCCGCATTGCCGATAGTCACACGCATTTTAATGAGCTTATTAACGAAGCTATAAACGATTATTCAGAAGAAAAAATTGCAGAGCGCGAGCGCGTTGCGAACACTAATACTTGGGGTGATCGCGTCAGACAATTTTGGGAAATATTAAATATTCACGAAGATAAAATTTTAGATAAACACATTAGAAGCTTTGAGCTATGAGCTTTGAGCTTTGAGCTTCTCTTATTTAGTGGCTCATAACTCAAAGCTCATAGCTCACGGCTCAAAGCTCAAAGTTAAAGAATGGGATTGAAAGAAAGATTAAAATCGAGTCCGAAATTAAAAGCTGTTTCGATGTGGCTTTTGCAACCGCCGAACGAATATCGTCCGCGTTGGTGGATTCGCAATATTGTTAATCCTGCTGTGCATCAAATCAGTCACAAAGCGATTATCAGACGCAATACGCGCTTGGATGTTTTTCCTTTTAAAAAATTTTCTGTCGGTGAAAAATCTATTATTGAAGATTTTTCACTCATCGCCAACGCTTGTGGCGATGTTATCATCGGGAAAAAAGTTTTGATTGGCGCTGGTTCAAAAATAACAGGACCGGTAACTTTTGGCGATAATATTTTATTGGCACAAAATGTTATGATGAGTGGGTTAAATCACGATTTTGAAGACATTACAACGCCGATTGTACAACAAGGATTTTCTGTAAAAACAATTTTTGTCGAAGATGGCGCATGGATTGGTGCAGGCGCTATTATTACTGCGGGTGTTCGGATTGGAAAAAATTCTGTCGTCGGTGCAGGTTCTGTCGTTACTAAAGATGTACCAGACTATAGTGTCGCTGTTGGAAACCCTGCAAAGGTTGTAAAATATTTTGATCTAGAAAAAAAAATGTGGCTCAAACCTGAAATAGTTAATAGTTGATAGTTGTGAGTTAGTGCGGCAAAATACGAGTAACGAACAACTATCAACGAACAACTATCAACTATTTTATTATTTTTTTCACTTTTTAATTTTTTAATGCCTTAACTTTGCATTAATATATTTTTAAACATACAAACGAGATTAAACGATGAATTTTATCAATCCTGCTCATGGTGATTTAAAAACACTCGCCGAAAAATTCAAAAACAATTATGCTAACGCTGTACCTTATCCCAGTATTTCTTTCAAAGATTTTTTTGATAAAGATATGCTCGATGGTGTGCTTTCAGAGTTTGAAGACTTAGACAAAGGCGCAACGCTTAAATACGAAACGCCCAACGAAATTAAACTAGCCTCGAAAGGTGAATCGCGTTTTGGCGACAAAACCAAACAGTTTGTGCATTACCTTAATTCAGAACCATTTTTAGAATTTTTACAAGTTTTAACCGGTATTGAAGAAACGCTTGTTCCCGATCCATTTTTTGAAGGCGGTGGTTTTCACCAAACAAAAGCGGGTGGTTTTTTAAAAATTCACGCCGATTTTAACAAACATAAACTCACAAAGCTCGATCGTCGCCTCAACATTCTTATTTATTTAAACAAAGATTGGAAGGAAGAATACGGTGGTTATTTTGAAATGTGGGATAAAGATATGACCAAGTGTGTTGGTAAATTTGCGCCAGAGTTTAACACGCTTGCGATGTTTAATACTACCGATTTTACATATCATGGTTTGCCGAATCCACTCACTTGCCCACCCGATAGATCGCGCAAATCCATCGCGCTATATTATTATTCAAACGGTCGCCCTTCATCGGAGGTTAATCAAGGTTTAGAAGATCATACAACTTTATTTGTTGCGCGCAAAGGTGATACGATTGACGAGCAAATGGTCAAATTTAATAAAAAACAAGGCGTGAAAGAACTTGTAAAAGATTTGACACCGCCGATGGTTTTCCGTTTGGCAAAAAAAGTTATGGGCTCGGAAAATTAAACAGCTATGCTTAAACTAAAAACACTTACGCCGAAAGAAAAATTTATTGAATTTTTGGGAATAACTTTTTTTCTCATTGTTTTCATTGGCTCTGCATTAAAAATTTTGTTTCTTTAAATGAGCCGTGAGCTTTGAGCTGCCGTTCGCAATTAGTTGCTCAAAGCTCATTGCTCAAAGCTAAATTTTATGCTAAACGCTTTAAATAGAATAACTACAAAACTAATTTGGGCTGAAAAATTGAATAATATTTTTGGCTTAACCCTTTTTGTAGTTATTGGAATCCTTTACGCTTATTTAGTGAGCTACGTAGGTTTAAGTGCTGGTGTTTTAGTAATTGGCGCATTGATTGGCGTTCCTATTTTATTGGCTTGCATGGCGAATCCACAATTCGGAGTTGCGTTCACGCTGGGCATTTCTTTTTTAGTGCAACTCATTGGAAAATACACTGAAGCTCCCATTGGCACATCGCTGGATGGTTTATTGGTTTTAATGATGTGCGGCATTTTCATTGCGCAAATTCGATTTAAAAATTGGTCGTTTGCGAAAGATCCGATTTCGACGTGGTTATTAATTTGGGTTTTCTACAATCTTTTTATTCAAGCGTTAAATCCTTGGCAAGAATCTAAACTGGCTTTTTTATTTACGGTTCGAAGTTTAGCTGTTTTAAATCTACTCTATTTTATTGCTTGTTATGCTTTCAGTTCGCTTTCAAAAATAAAATGGATGCTTCATTTTATGATAGGTTTGGCAGCAGTAACGGCAATTTATGGACTGAAACAAGAATTTATTGGTTTTTCGGATGCAGAAAAAGCATGGATTTATTCTGACCCAGAACGTTTTCAACTTTTTTTTCAATGGGGAAGAATGCGCACTTTTTCTTTATTCAATGATGCGATGACTTACGGCATAATGATGACCTATATGGGATTATTCTGCTTTATTTATGCCACAGCACCCATAAAAAATTTAAAAAGAATTATTCTTATCGTTCTCGGAACACTTATGCTTATTTCAACCGCTTATACTGGCACGCGCACGTGTTACGTATTAATTCCGCTTGGTTTTGCATTTTATGCACTCATGAAACTCAATCGAAATGTTCTCATTACAACGCTTGTATTTATAATTTTAGGCGCAGGTTTGGTTTTGAAATCCACGTCGAACGCCGTTGTTTACCGCATTCAGTCTGCTTTTAAACCTTCGGAAGATGCTTCGGTTCAAATTCGATACTACAACCAAAAGCGCATCAGACCGATGATTTATTCGCATCCGATAGGTTATGGTCCAGGCAGTACAGGTTTGTGGGCGCGCCGTTTCACGCCAAATAGTTTTTTAGCCAGTTTTGCGCACGATAGTTATTACGTACGTCTCGCTGTGGAAGAAGGAATCATCGGCATGTCACTCTATATGATTTTACTTTTCACCGTGCTTCGGCGCGCACTCTATTATTATTTGCGCGTTTACGACCCCACCATAAAAACGCTTTACCTCGCTATGTTAACGTCATTGTTTATTTTAGCCGTCGCCAATTATCCTCAAGAAGCGATTGTACAACTACCTACAAGTCTGGTAGCTATTATATTTTTTGCTGCTATAGTGCGATTAAAAGATTTTGACATTGAAGTTGTTTAAATGAACCACAAAATATGTGCTTCTACTAAAAATCTTTTAAAAACCGATTGATTGCGCGTGTCTAGTTTAACTTGTGACTCACGAAATTTTTTTGCAAATTCATCTTTTTATTTTTAAAAAAATGCCATTTTAAAAAAATCAATACCTGTATTTTACGGTTGAGCCGTCAAATATAGGTTTTGAAAATAAAAAATTTCACTTTTATTTTTTTGAAAAATATTTTTTTTGATTTTGTTTTTTTGAAAAT
>JAYVVO010000565.1:0-2833 GCA_043786955.1 Saprospiraceae bacterium | reverse complement strand
CACAAGTAGCGCGCGTTTTGGAAGAATATGGCGCGATGAAATATACTGTCATCGTTTCGGCGTCTGCGGCTGAACCAGCACCGATGCAATTTTTTGCGCCGTTTGCAGGTGCTGCGATTGGTGAATTTTTCAGAGACACTGGCCGTCCAGCATTAATTGTTTATGACGATTTATCGAAACAAGCAGTAGCTTATCGCGAAGTATCGCTTTTGTTGCGTCGTCCGCCAGGTCGTGAGGCTTATCCGGGTGATGTATTTTATTTACACAGTCGTTTGTTAGAGCGTTCAGCAAAAATTATCAATAATGACGCGATTGCAAACACAATGAACGATTTACCTGAATCTCTCAAATCGGCTGGTTTGGTGCGTGGCGGTGGTTCATTAACAGCACTTCCAATCATTGAAACCCAAGCTGGTGACGTTTCGGCGTATATTCCAACGAATGTAATTTCTATTACCGATGGACAAATTTTCTTAGAGTCGAACTTATTTAACGCAGGTGTGCGTCCAGCCATCAACGTAGGTATTTCGGTAAGTCGCGTGGGTGGTAACGCGCAAATTAAATCCATGAAAAAAGTATCGGGTACATTAAAACTCGATCAAGCGCAATATCGCGAATTAGAAGCGTTTTCTAAATTCGGTTCTGATTTAGATGCTTCAACGGCTTTGGTTTTGAATAAAGGTGCGCGCAATGTTGAATTATTAAAGCAACCGCAGTATTCCCCTGTTGCAGTTGAAAAGCAAGTGGCGAGCATATTCGTGGGTACAAATAATTTGCTGCGCGAATTGCCTTTAAATAAAGTTAAAGATTTTGAAAGTTCATTGCACACTGCTTTAGAGTCGCGTTACCCTACTATTTTGGAAAATTTCAGAAAAGGTAAACTCGAAAATGCTGATTTGGATGCGCTTAAAAAATTAGCGGCTGAAGTATTGAATGCAGTGAAGTAGCTTTGAGAAATGAGCTTTGAGCTTTAAGCCTTTCTAAATAATCAACGTTGATTAGCATTACGATAAATTTATAACCCCAGCCTTTAGGCTGGGGTGAACGAAATAAATATTTTGCCTTTAGGCATGAAAGAGAATATTTTATGGCAAATTTAAAAGAAGTTCGTTCGCGAATAGCCTCTGTAATAAGTACGCAACAAATTACGAAAGCCATGAAAATGGTTTCGGCATCGAAGTTGCGCCGTGCACAAAATGCTATTCAGCAAATGCGTCCGTATGAAACAAGCCTTAATGCGATGCTTCAGAACGTACTCGAAAATTACGATGGAGAAATGGATTCGCCTTTCGCTACTGAGCGCGTTATTGAAAATCCGTGTTTGGTAGTCATTACATCTAATCGTGGATTGTGTGGTGCTTTCAATACAAATATTTTAAAAGCAGGCGTTGAAATTATTAATTCAAAATACGCGAAGCAAGCGACAACGAATAAATTAACGATTGTTTGCGTCGGAAAAAAAGGCAACGATTTTTTTAAACGCCGCTACCCGAACGCCAACGTTGTCAGCACTTTTGTTGATACGTTCAGCGATTTGAGTTTCGACAACGTAAAAAAAGCGGCAGCCTTCGTGATGCAAAATTTTGAACAAAAAAAATTCGATCACGTTTCCATAGTTTACGGCAGATTTAAAAATGCCGCCATGCAGTTTGCTGAAGGGATTACTTATTTACCCGTAACTTCTCCAAAAGCTCTGACGGCAACTAAAAAGAAAAAAGCCGTTTATATTTTTGAGCCAACTGAACCCGAATTATTAAAAGAATTAGTGCCAGGCGTTTTGCAAACCACGTTCTATAAATGTGTTTTAGATACTCACGCTTCAGAGCACGGTGCGCGGATGACAGCGATGGATAAAGCGACAGAAAATGCGAACGAGTTACTCAAAAACTTAAAAATTAATTACAATAAAGCGCGTCAAGAAGCGATTACGAAAGAACTTTCTGAAATTGTGGCGGGTGCTGCGGCGCAGTAAGATTAATTAAAGAGTGAAAAAATGAAAAAGTGAAAGAGTGAAAATAAAAAAAAGTCGTCATTACGATTAGTAGTGACGGCTTTTTTATTTTTTAGAAATCGTTTCAAAAATTTTTTAAAATGGAAATAATTATTTTAATGCAATCACTTTAGTTACATTAATGCAGATGAATAAAATTTTAATTTTTTTTTGAAAACAAAAATTTTTTTTTTCGGCACGTGCGATATTATTAATATTGAGTGAGTGCGTTTTTTATTTTAACACTGAGCACATTAGGTGCATCAATTTTTTTTAAAAACTATATTAAATTGTTGACACTGAAAACATTTTAATTATTTCTATGTAGAATAAAAAATAGAATTATATTTGTGTGGTTTCTACCAAAAATATAAAAATGGTTTTTAACGAAGATTCCCGTGTAAAAATTCCCGCCATAATTCACCTTTGTAGGTTAGGGTTTACCTACATTTCAAAAAAAAATGCCCAATGGAATATTCAAACTAATATATTCACAGATATTTTTGAAAACAGTATTCTCAGAATAAATCCAGAAATAAATTCGGAAGACGTTAAAAGATTACTCGAAGACATTTATTTAGCTTTAGATAGCGACGATTTAGGCGCAGCATTTTCAGCAATGCTCAATGCGTCTTCTGGAATAAAACTTATAGATTTCGAGAATTTTGACAATAATACATTCAATATTGTAACAGAATTAACTTGTAAAAATGGCGACGACGAGTTCAGACCAGATATTACACTGCTCATAAATGGGATGCCGCTGGCTTTTGTGGAAGTAAAAAAACCGAGCAATAAAGAAGGTACGCTGGCAGAAAGAGATAGAATGGATGCGCGGTTTAA
>JAYVVO010000564.1:0-8033 GCA_043786955.1 Saprospiraceae bacterium | reverse complement strand
TTCGCCTTCCTAAAACCATAATTTCCGAATACCGTGACACAAAAAACTTTTACTATAAATTTTTAATTGTCGTTTATTTAATAACAACTACTTAGGTTAAAAAAAGTTGAATTAGTTAGATAATATTTAAGACAAAACAGACAAGTCTGTGTTTTATTTTCATTAAAAATTACTAATAATTACTCCGTTTAGTTTTGTCTGTTTTTTAAATACCTACGATAGCTTCGCATAGATAGATGTTAGCTACTCAAGCAAACTTGGGAAATAATTTTAAAATAAATCGTTTCGGTAAATTTTTTTGCCGCAGCGAAATTTGTGGGAGACATTGTTATTAGAAGTTAAGATTTAGAAATCACAGTAGGCAATTGTTTTTTAAAATTGTATATTTGCAACAGAAAACTTTTGTTTATGCCGCGCTATATTAATCCATATACCGATTTCGGATTTAAGAAACTTTTTGGTGAAGAAGCCAATAAAGATTTACTCGTTGATTTTTTAAATGAGTTGTTACCCGACAATCATAAAATCGTTGAACTTACATTTAAAAACACAGAAAATTTACCTGATTTACCCGTTGAACGTAAAGCGGTTTTCGACATATTGTGTACGGCTAAAAATGGTGAACATTTCTTGGTTGAAATGCAAAAGGCAAAAATTAATTTTTTTAAAGATCGCGCACTATTTTACAGCACTTTCCCAATTCGTACGCAAGCCAAACAAGGAGAATGGGATTTTCGATTAGACCCCGTTTACATGGTTGCGATTTTAGATTTTAAGTACGATGAGTCGGAGGAAAAACAAAAATTTCTGCGTCACGTCCAACTCAAAGACCAAGATTGTGATGTATTTTACGAGAAACTCCATTATAAATTTATTCAGATGCCGCTCTTCACTAAAACGGAAGCTGAATTAGAAACCCATTTCGATAAATGGATTTACTTTTTAAAAAAACTCGAAACTTTCGACCATATTCCAGACATACTCCAAGAACCTATCTTTGAGCGTGCCTTTAAGGTCGCCGAAGTATCTAATTTTACACCTATTCAAAGAGACGAATACGAGCAAAGTCGTTTAAATTATTTAGGTGTGAAAGCGGCAATTGATACCGCCGAAATGGATGGTGTTAAAAAAGGAAAAATAGAAGGAAAAATAGAAGGGAAAATAGAAGTCGTTTTTGAGGCTTGGAAAGATGGTCATTCTGTGCAATCAGTTACTAAATTAACTAAACTGTCCCTAACAGAAATTGAATCTTTGTTCAAAAAATTTGAAAGCGATTCAAAGCAAGGATAAATTTTTCTGTTTATATATTTATTCCGAAATTTAAGATTATGCGTATTCCATTTTATAAATATCAAGGCACTGGAAATGATTTTGTGGTGATTGACCAACGCCGGAAAAAATATATTGACTCAACAAATGTTGCATTAATAAATAATTTGTGCGATCGCCGTTTTGGTATTGGTGGCGATGGGTTAATGTTACTCACTAAAAGCAAAGCTGAGTGTGTTGATTTTACAATGACATACTTTAATGCCGATGGAAATCTGGGCAGTATGTGTGGCAACGGCGGACGTTGCTTAACGGCGTTTGCGCACAGTAAAAAAATTTTTGAATCACACTGCGTTTTCGACGCTGTTGATGGTTTACATGAAGCGAATTTTAATTCAGATGAAACGGTGTCGCTTAGATTCATTGATGTAGATACCGTTGAAATAGGCGATGGGTTTTTTGTTCTGAATACAGGTTCGCCGCATTACGTCGTCTTTGTTGAAGATTTAAATGACATCAATGTTTTTGAAAATGGTCAGCAAATTCGGTATTCTGAACGCTTTGCTAAAGAGGGGATAAACGTTAATTTTTGCCAAATTCTCGATACTAATAAACTACGCATTGCTACTTACGAGCGCGGCGTTGAAAACGAAACCTTTTCGTGCGGTACTGGTATAGTAGCGACTGTTTTATCATACAGTATAAAATCGGGGAATACAAACACCGTTGCGGTTGAAACCAAAGGCGGAAATTTAAGCGTTGCTTTTAACAAAATAAACGAAACGCGTTTCAATAACATTTGGTTGACAGGACCGGCTGTAAAAAGTTTTGAAGGCTATGTCGAAGTTTAAATACCTAAAAAACAAAAATGAATATTCAGTTCTTACCTTATACTTTTATTGCTGAGGCGCAACTCACTGAAATGATTTTCGCGCTTTATAGTGCGGGTGATGGCATGGAACGCATGACGCACGAAAAAATAAAAAGTACTATTAATCATTATAAAAACAATACTTCGGGTGGAACGATTTATATTTTCTATAAAAATGCCGATACAGCAGGTTATGCAATAGTTAATAGATTCTGGAGCAATGAGTACGGCGGCTGGGTTGCTTTTTTAGACGAATTGTTTGTATGCGAAGAATTTCGGAGTTTAGGTATAGGCGCGTCGTTCCTAAAATTTTTAGAAGGGAATAAAAAATACAAAAGTATTTTCCTTGAAGTATATCCTGAAAATCATTCGGCTTATAATTTTTATAGACGTCAAGGTTTTGAAATTTCAAAATCCGATTTACTGAAAAAAAATTTGGATTGATTTCAAAAAAAAGCTGTTAGATTTTAACAACCTAACAGCTTTGAAATACTATTTAATCAACTGTGATTAATTTTTATTTATACAGTTCAAATCTTCAAATGCTTCTTTTAAACGCACTACAAAAGTTTTTTCCGCAGCGCGCAACCATTTGCGTGGATCGTAAGAGTTTTTATTCGGCTTATCGTTTCCTTCAGGATTTCCGATTTGACCTTGTAAATAACCTTCCTTATTTTTATAGTATGCACGCACACCATCCCAATAAGCCCATTGCATATCAGTATCAATATTCATCTTAACCGCACCATAGCTAATTGCTTCGCGAATTTCAGCGCGTGTTGAACCGCTACCGCCGTGAAACACAAAATTTATGGGCGTTTTTCCTGCTAAGTTAAATTTCTGTTTGAGATAATCCTGCGAATTTTTTAGAATGATGGGTTGCAAATGCACATTACCAGGTTTATAAACCCCGTGTACATTGCCAAACGCAGCAGCAATCGTAAAATCGGGCGAGATAGGATTTAATGTTTCATACACATACGCTACATCTTCGGGTTGCGTGTAAAGTTTAGAATTATCCACACCACTGTTATCCACACCGTCTTCTTCGCCACCTGTTACACCGATTTCGACTTCTAAAGTCATGCCGAGTGGTGCCATGCGTTTAAAATATTTTGCAGAAATTTCCATATTTTCGTGCAGTGACTCTTCTGAAAGGTCGAGCATGTGCGACGAAAATAATGGCTTTCCATACCGCACAAAAAAATCTTCACCTGATGTCATCAAGCCATCTATCCAAGGTAAAAGTTTTTTGGCGCAATGGTCAGTGTGTAAAATTACGGGCACGTCGTAGGCTTTAGCCATTAAATGTACGTGCGTTGCACCCGCAATGGCACCCGCAATAGCTGCATACTGCGATTTATTATCCAAACCTAAACCGGCATTGAATGCACTACCGCCATTCGAGAACTGAATAATTACAGGCGAATTGACATCGCGCGCAGTTTCTAAAACAGCATTAATTGTGCTGCTCCCGATAACATTTACAGCTGGTAAAGCAAAATCGTTATCGTTTGCGTAGCGCAACAATTCGCGCATTTCAGCGCCGTGTAATACGCCGCCTTTGAATTTTTTTGTAGCCATATTTTTAATTTTTTTTTAAAGTCGGATAATGCGGCAAAAATACCATTTAAGCATCATAAATTTAGAATACTGTTTAACTTTGTACGAAAATTTATTTTGCATATTAAAATCTGCGAGCAACATGAAAATATTTCACAAACTTTTATTCTTGGCGTTAACGACTATATGTATAACCCCTCTTAATGCCCAAATGCTGAATGGTACCGATACTATTTATGGCAACGAGTGGATTCATTACGACCAGGCATACATAAAAATACCAATTGTGAATGATGGAATGTATCGTGTATTAGGAAGCGATTTAGCGAAAGCAGGAATGCCAACCTCAGTGAAAGGGAGTGATTTAAGATTATTCAGACTTGGTAAAGAAGAAACACTGTTTACTTCGAATACAAATACTTTTGGCGCAACGGATTATTTCGATTTTTATGGTATGCATTTGCGCAGCGAATTGGATTCCTTTGCGTATCGCAGCGGCGCAAAAAGTATTTTGAACCCCGATTTTAATATGGGAAACGATACGGCAGTGTATTTTCTGACTTGGCAAACAACGGGAATAGGAAAAAGATTCGTTAATGTGCCGAATAATTTGACGAATGCGCCAGCTGCAGAAAAATATTTTTTCGCCACCGATTCCCTCACCACAGAACGCAATGCACTCATTTTTACATCTATAGGTTTGGAAGTAGAAGTGCCAGAATGGGGTGAAGGAGAAGGTTTAGGTACGTATTATGCGCAAGATCGGTCGTTTAATTTCAATGCAGCGAATCGTTACGGAGGTGTTGATGGACAGTTATATGTGCGATGGTCGGGTAATTTGAATTCGCACGTGACGAAAACTTCTTTGAATGGTATACAAATATTTACAGATACTGCGTATGGTTCGACGCTGCGGACAAAAACGGTGACTATTACATCTGCGCAGCTTGCAACAAATTCTCCCTTGGCAGTACGCATTGTGAATACAGCGAGCGCGGATGATTCGCACGTAATTGGTAAAGTGAACATCACTTATGCACACACATTCGATTTTGAAGGAAAGAGTATTTACAAGTTTGATTTGGCAGCGTCGAACATTTCGCGGTATTTGGAAATTACGAATTTTGTAGGCGCGCAAGGCGCTACTTTGCTCTATAATTTAACGTCGGGTCAGCGCCTGGTGCCGACTGTGGAAAATGGAAAAATTAAAATTTTGCTTCCACCAACTCAAGGAGGGAGCAATCTATTAAATGTAAGTGAAACTTACGTTTTGGTGTCTGATGCTGGTCTATCAACTAATAACTATAAAGTATCAACTGCTTTCACACCTTTAAACCAACCGTTAACCACTAATAACTATATTATTATTACTGCTCAGCGTTTTATGCTCGGAGGAACGGGTGCCGCATACACGTATGCTAATTACAGGAGCAGCGCGGACGGTGGCGGTTACAAAACGGCGGTGATAGATATTAAAACGTTAGAAGATCAGTTTGGATATGGCATCGCGCACCATCCGTTTGCAATTCGGAATTTTATTTTATTTTTGGAACACGCACAACGAACAACGAATAACTCTCAACAACCGACACAAATTGCTTTGATGGGTAAATCCATTGATATTAACAGTGGGCGATATTGGAATGGCAGTTTTGCGTACGATTTGCCAACTTGGGGTTCGCCAGCATCGAATATTTTATTGGCTTGTAAAAACGGGAGCAATACGCCTGTGTTGCCAATTGGTGAAATTTCGGCTTATAAGCCCAGTGATGTCTTGAATTATTTGGATAAAGTTAAAACTCTTGAAAGTATTCAACGCACTGCACCGGAGGATTTAGCTTCGCGCGATTGGTTTAAAAATGTATTGAATTTGAGTGGGGGCGGCGATTTAGGTGACATCGTTAAAAGCTATATGTCGCATTTTGAATCAATTTTAAAAAATAGTTATTGGTCGCCAACAACTACGACGTTTTATAAAAACAGCGTTGACCCTGTACGCAATGCTGAAGGTACAGATATTTACAATTTGTTGAACAAAGGCGTGATTCTGACGAATTTTTTTGGTCACTCTGCTACTTCGGTTTTGGATTTCGATGTTTCGAATCCCGCTTATTTGAATAACGTGAATCGCTATCCATTTTTTACAGCGTTTGGTTGCTCTGCTGGCAATTTTTTTCAACCACTGAGTGGTATCAGCGAAGAGTTTGTGTCGAACAAAAACAAAGGTATGATTGCTTTTATGGGTACGTCGAGTGTGTCTTTTCTATCTTCGCTCAATATATTTGGGAATGCTTTTTTTTCGGAGATGGGCGTGAACAGTTACGGCAAAACGATTGGCGAGATTATGCAAGCCGCTATTAGGCGCTATGACACAGAAACGGCACCAGATTTACTCTCTACACTTCAAGAAGTTGCACTCAATGGCGACCCCGCATTGCGCATTTTTGCCGCGGCAGCACCAGATTATATCTCAGACGTGAGCACGCTAAAGTTTAATCCGAGTATTATAAACACGCAACTCGATAGTTTTAACATCAGCTTCGATGTGGTTAATATGGGTAAAATTAAACGCGACACATTTAATATTCTAATCCGTCAGCAGTTGCCCAATGGGATGATGGTGGATTTAAAAAAAGTGCGTATTCCAGCACCCAGTTACAGAATAACGTTGAGTTTAAATATTCCTTTGAGTAAAACAAGTGCCATTGGACTCAATAGACTACAGATTAAATTGGATGCCGATAACGAAGCAACAGAAGCTCCGCTGCCTGCTGCCAAAAGCAATAACGATTTAACACTCTTAACGGGTGAATTGGGTGCGCCATTTTATGTTGTGGATAATAAAGCTAAGCCTGTTTATCCGCAAAATTTTGGTATCGTAAATTCAACGAATTTTGAACTAAAATCTTCGACATCCAATGCGCTCTCGCCTGCTCAGAATTATATCATCGAGATTGATACAACGGTTGGGTTTAATTCACCACAAAAATTACGCACTGTTATTAATCAAAAAGGCGGCGTTATTTCTTGGAAACCGAATATTACTTGGCGTGATAGTACGGTGTATTTTTGGCGCATCGCACCAGATAGTGCTTCTTCTTTAGGTTTATTGAATTGGGAAAATAGTTCGTTTGTGTATCTGATGAAAGCCCAAAGTTCTGGTTGGAATCAGTCGGTTGCCGGACAACTTAATACTGGTTATTTTCAAAATATTGTTATTGATAGTGCCTCAAACAAATTTATTTTTGACAAACAACCTCTCATAGTGTCTTTTAAAAATGATTTCTCTACACCCTCTCGACATCCACACGTCATCTATAACGATATTCTGCAAAATGCCAATCGCGGTTATCCCGACGCTGGTCTTTTGGTTTGGTCTTTCGATTCTGTTTCTGCGCGTGCGCTCTCGAATTGGCCTCCAGGTGATGGAGCGATTGACGAAAACGGACACCCCGATCCTTATGGTATTCCAAATGTTGGAATACCCAATCCTCAGAAGTATCATTTTAAATTTTTCGCATTCGATATGAGTACCGACGATGCGACAATAGGCAGAAAAGCGTTGATGGATTTTATCAATAAGCAATTGCTAGATAATAATTACATCATGGTGTACACTGTTTTGCAAGGCGCGAGTTCGGATTTGAAAGGCAACTCTTGGGCGATTGATTCGGCCAAATACGGCGAAAATATATTTCAACTGCTTGAAAAACAAGGCTCAAAACAAATTCGCGGACTGCAAAGCAAAACTGCACCCTATCTGTTCGTTTTTCAGAAAGGACGCAAAAATGTTTTGAAAGAACACCTTTGGACACAGTACAGCGACGGTATGGAAGAATCGTTTTTGTTGCCAGCCTCTGCGAGCGACGGTAGTTTAAGTAGCGTCTCTGCTGGTCCAGCCAAAAAATGGACAACATTAGAACTTCAATTTGCTAAAAATATTCCACGTACTGATTCGGCGCGTTTTGTTTTGATTGGGCAGAATGCGAATCAATCTGGTGATACCACGCTAATTTCTGGAATTACGAATATATCGGTTAATTTAACCAATATTGATGCGAAACGCTACCCGTATTTAAAATTGCAGTTTTTGACATCCGATAGTTTAAATCATTTTCCGACACAGTTGCGTGCGTGGCGTATTTATTATGATGGTTTACCCGATTTTGCACTCAACGCGAATAAATATTACAGTTTTTACGCCGATTCGCTCCAACAAGGTGACACCCTACGCTGTGGTGTTGCGATTGATAATATCACTAATTTTACGAACACAGATAGTTTGAGCGTACTACTTAATTTAACGGATGAGACAAATGTGAAGCGACCG
>JAYVVO010000563.1:0-2835 GCA_043786955.1 Saprospiraceae bacterium | reverse complement strand
ATTATTCTGAAAAAGAAAATGCAGAACTTGTAACTGTTGGTAGCATCAAAGGCGTTATTCACACGCACACAACTTTTTCGGACGGCGTTAACACGCTCACAGAAATGGCGCACGCGGCGCAACATTTGGGTTATCAGTACATCGGAATTACCGACCACTCTCAAGCGGCATTTTATGCGAATGGTTTAAAAGAAGATCGCTTATTAGAACAATGGGCGGAAATTGATACGCTAAATGCATCGTTATTTAATTTAAAAATTCTCAAAGGCATTGAGTCCGATATACTCTATGATGGTGCATTAGATTATCATGAAGAAATTCTCGCAGGTTTTGATTTTGTGATTGCGTCAATTCATTCGACACTAAAAATGAATGAAGAAAAAGCGACGTCGCGTTTGATTACAGCCATCGAAAATAAATACACCACTATTTTAGGTCATCCGACAGGGCGTTTGTTACTCTCTCGTGCGGGTTATCCTATTGATTATAAAAAAGTAATCGATGCCTGCGCCGCGAATAAAGTCGCGATTGAACTCAACGCCAATCCTTATCGCCTCGATTTAGATTGGACATGGATTGAATATGCGCGCAAAAAAGGTGTAATCATTGCTATTAATCCCGATGCACACAGCGTTGAAGGCATCAAAGATATTCGTTTCGGCGTGAACGTAGCGCGTAAAGGTGGTTTGCAAATTTCGGAATGTTTGAATACTTTGAGTGCGGAAGATTTTATGGCGTTTGCGAATAAAAAATAGTTATTGAGGAGTTTCTTTTAAACCCCAACGCTCATTCGGATTTTTACCTTAAGTAAGTTTAAATGTTCCCTATTTTAGAATTTTGTCAAGGCAAATTCAGTCGAATTTACGCACGAAATATGAAATTACGTTAATTTTGAAATGGAAAGGGAAGAACCTATTTTGGTGATTAATGCAAAAAACTATTAATTTTTCGGATCGATCCGAAAAATTAATAGTTTTTTTTCGGATTGACCTAAATGATATAAAAAAAATAACAAAACACTCGACTTCGCGCAATCATATCCTGATGTCGTTTAAGGTATCCTCCATGTCAGAAAATTAAATTTTCAGTTTTATGAGAAGAGTCCATACTAAAAAATGAATTTGCAAACAGTTACATTTGTAGTGAAATCAAACTATTGATCAACCCCAAATGGTAACAGTATCTTCTTTTAAATTAAGTTCAGAATTTAAAAAACTATTTAAATGAACAGAGCGATTGTACTCACAAATGGTTTTTTAAAACTTTCGGATGCGAAAACGGCGCACGGACTTATTCGCGGAACGGAGCGATTTAAAATTATTGGAGTTGTTGATGGTGCTGAAACAGCAGGAAAAGATGCGGGTGAAATTTTAGACGGTAAGCATCGGAACATTCCCGTTTTTGAATCTTTGCTTTCAGCAAAAAAAAATTTGACCGATATAAATTTTTTGATTGTCGGTATTGCTACGGTTGGCGGTAGATTACCTGAAAGTATGCTGACAGTTATTATTGAAGCGATTGAGTCTGGTATTTCAATCGTAAACGGATTGCACGATTATTTAAACGATAAACCAGAAGTTGTTAAGCTTGCAGAAAAAAATAAAGTCCAACTGATTGACATTAGAAAACCAAAAGCACGAAAAGATTTGAGTTTTTGGTCTGGTGAAGTTTTTAAAGTGAACGCGCCAATTATTGCTGTGATGGGTATGGATTGCGCAATGGGAAAACGCACAACGGCGCGAATGCTAAAACAAGCGTGTGAAAGCAACGGATTGAATGCACAAATGATTTATACTGGTCAGACGGGTTGGTTGCAAGGTGGCAAGTTTGGTTTTATTTTCGATTCAACGCTCAATGATTTTGTCTCGGGTGAATTAGAGAATGCGATTGTTACTTGCTACAATGAAACGCAAGCAGATATTATTTTCTTAGAAGGACAATCTTCGCTGCGCAATCCGAGTGGACCGTGCGGATCGGAATTTTTGGTTTCTGGAAACGCCAAACACGTTGTATTACTCTTCGCACCGAAAAGAAAATATTTTGATAACGACGAACTTTGGGGAAAAATACCGAGCGTGGAATCGGAAATTAAATTGATTGAAAATTTTGGTTCTAAAGTTATTGCTGTTGCAATCAACACAGAAAAATGTACACACGAAGAAGCGTTGGCATACCAAGCCCAATATGAAAAAATATTAAAAATTCTCGTACTTTTACCCCTTCAAGAAGGCGTTGAAAAAATTTTGCCCACGCTTATAAATTTAATTCAAAAAAATAAAAAATGAAAATCACTGCAATTCGCACGTATGAAAAAAGCATGGCACTCAAAAAGCCTTACACTATTTCGTTTCACACGTTTTCTTCTGTTGATTTAGTTTTTTTAGAAATTGAATTAGAAAACGGATTGGTCGGCATCGGTTCTGGTAGTCCAGCCGAGTATGTTGTTGGTGAAACAACACAACGCACAGCAATAAATTTAAAAACCGAATTTGTCGAAAATTTTATCGGCAGAGACATTCGGCATTTTCAGCAAATAATTTATGAAACGTCCCAACATTTTCCACATTTTCCAGGCACTCAAGCAACGGTTGATATTGCGTTGCATGATGCGTTTTGTAAATTTCTCGGCATACCAGTTGTTTCATTTTATGGACAGAAAATAAAATCGCTACCCACGTCCGTGACCATTGGAATTAAAAATGTAACAGACACTTTAGAAGAAGCGGAAGGTTATTATCAATTAGGATTTAAAATTTTGAAAGTTAAAACGGGAATGAATGTCTCAGAAGACATTGAACGCGTTTTAAAACTTAATGAAATTTATAAAAATAAACT
>JAYVVO010000562.1:0-2847 GCA_043786955.1 Saprospiraceae bacterium | reverse complement strand
GCGCTAAAATTGTAATTTTAACAGACAACTCTTTAAGCTGGCGCGATAAATAAAAAATAGTTGTTTCGCCTTCGATGGTTGGCGAGATTGCCATGATGATTTCTTTTATTTCGCCTTCATTCACGCGCTGAATCAACGCATTCGCGTTAATATCACTCGGTCCAATGCCTTCCATCGGCGAAATCACGCCACCCAAAACGTGATACACACCATTGAATAACGAAGTGTTTTCAATCGCCATCACATCGCGAATACTTTCAACTACCATCACCAACGTTTTATCGCGTCGCGGATTGGTACAAATTGCGCAGACGGTCGTATCCGAAACATTGAAGCATTGAATACACGTTTTTAAATTGAGTTTTAAATTGAGTAGCGACGAAGAAATTTTTTCTGTTTTATCTATCGGTTGTTTAATTAAAAACAAAACGTGACGCAAAGCCGATTTTCTGCCCACGCCTGGCAAAGAGGCGAAAGCGTTGACGGCTTCTTCAATAAGTTGCGAAGAAAAATTCATAGAGTAATGCTGTGTGAAATAAAAATCAAAAAAAATTAAGCAAATTTATGTTCAAAAGCGCGCATATGCTCGCCGTCCTCGTTTATAAAAAACTTTGTAGCTAAAAACCCATTTTTTTCTAAAACACGAATTGATGCTGTATTTTCAACTTCCGTTTCAGCAATAATAGTTTTTATTTTTTTCGATTCTGCCAAATCCAATAAACCTTTTACAGCTTCGGTAGCGTAACCTCTTCTGTAAAATTTATGATACACCTCATATCCAATTTCTAAAGTGTTGTTTTTTGGTGCGCCTTTAAACCCACCGTTACCAACAACCGTTTTCGTTTCCGAATCAATAAATAAATAAGCACACCAAGGCGCGGCGTCGGCAATTGCCCAAAAATAAACACCCAATTCAGAGAGTAAATTTAAATAATTGGCGTTGTTCGTAACGTTTATTTTTAAATCACTGCATAATTTTTCGATGTTTACATCCGTCAGTTTGCGAGCGATAATTTTAGAAATTGGTATTAACCATAAACGCGCAGTAGTAAGTGTTAGAAGCATCGACAAAGATAATTAGTATTTGGTTAAATTTAATCTCGCGTAAGTTTGGTAATGTGATTTTATACAAAGAATTTTGCAGCCATTAGAAGCAATTGGAAATAATTTTTTTAATTTTCGATAAGCTATGCAGCGTTGCGCTGAATTAAAATATTCTAAGAAAAATCTCTTATGCCAGTTATAGAAATAAAAGTACCCGCCGTAGCGGAGTCAGTCACAGAAGTTACGCTCTCGCAATGGTTAAAACCAGATGGTGCTGTCATTAAAATTGACGAAGCCATTTGTGAATTTGAGTCGGATAAAGCAACGCTTGAATTACCTGCCGAGGTGGCTGGTATTTTAAAACACATGGTCAAAGAAGGAACGGATTTAAAAATCGGCGATTTAATCGCCACCATTAATACTGATGCTGCTGTTTCAACTACTGAAGCTCCAAAAACAGAAGCACCGGTCGCTGCGAAAGTGGAAGCACCAAAAACAGAAGCACCAAAAACAGAAACGGTTGCTGCAAATAATTCTGCACCAACTTATGCAACCAGCACGCCATCGCCAGCGGCAGCAAAAGTTTTAGCCGAAGGTAATGTTACGCCTGCTGAAGTTTCTGGAACTGGCAAAGATGGCAGAATCATGTTGCAAGATGCGCTTAAATCTGTTTCTGAAAAATGGTCAGCACCCGTTGCACCTGCTGAGAAAATTGAAACTCCAAAAATTGAAACGCCTAAACCAGTCGTTGCGCCAGTCGTTGCGCCAGTCGTTGCGCCAATCGTTGCGCCAATCGTTGCGCCAACCGTTGCGCCAACCGTTGCGCCTGAAATAAAATCTGCCCCAGCAAAAGCTGCCACAGCTTTCAGCAGAAATGAATCGCGCCAAAAAATGAGTCGCATGCGACAAACCATTGCCAAGCGTTTGGTCTCTGCCAAAAATACAACCGCCATGCTAACCACTTTCAACGAAGTGGATATGTCGGCAACCATTGCGCTGCGCGAAAAATATCAAGAGCGGTTCACCAAAAAATATGGCGTAAAATTGGGCTTCATGTCCATTTTTGCAAAAGCTTGTGCAAAAGCCCTTTTAGAATTTCCAGACGTGAACGCCTTTATTGATGGTACGGATGTCGTCTATCACGATTACGCCGATATATCGTTCGCCATTTCAACGCCCACAGGTTTGGTTGTTCCACCGATAAAAAATTGCGAATCGCTCGGTTTTGCCGATATTGAAAAGCATTTAAAAGCACTTGCCGAAAAAGCGCGCAACGGTAAACTCAGTATTGAAGAGATGCAAGGCGGAACTTTTACGATTACGAACGGTGGTGTTTTCGGTTCACTGATGTCAACACCGATTATTAACGAACCGCAATCTGCGATACTCGGAATGCACGCGACTAAAGATCGCGCCGTTGTCGTTAATGGTCAAATTGTTGTTCGACCAATGATGTATTTGGCTTTGAGTTATGATCACCGCATCATTGATGGTTCAACGTCTGTTACATTTTTGGTAAAAGTTAAAGAACTTATTGAAGATCCAACGGCGTTGTTTTTAGATATTTGAGTAAGACTAAATTTCCCGCGGACTCCGCGGACTTTCGCAGATTTAAACTACTTTCTGCGAAAATCTGCATAGTCTGCGAGAAATTAATGAGAAGCGATTACACAAATCTACGGCGCATGTAGCGTATAAAATCGCGTGCAATTTTTTTCTTTTCTTCCGAAGCATCCCAACTGTATCGGTCAGCAATATCGGTTACGAAAGCACGCGCTGCATCGAAACTACTCATGGCGTTTA
>JAYVVO010000561.1:0-2848 GCA_043786955.1 Saprospiraceae bacterium | reverse complement strand
GGATCCCCATGCAGGTGCTCTAACCGTTGATTTTTCTTATGGGATCAATCAGCCAATCGGAATTTTAGCGCAGCGATTTGGTAATGCATCAAGCATAGGTTTAGGTGTGAATGTTTTTAATGTTGCGCGCGGGTTTCGTTATGGCATAAACGGCAATTATTTTTTTGGCTCTGATGTAAAAGAAGACGTGCTTGCGCCATTTAGAACAACCGATGGAAATATTTTAAGTGATTTAAATGCTTACTCCAGCGTTTTGCTGCGCGAGCGTGGCTTTTACATCGGTGCAGACATCGGCAAACTTTTTAAATTCAGAAGCAATGGCGATTATTTTCACGGCATCAGTTTAAATATTGGTTTAGGAATGTTGATGCACCAAATCAGAATTCAGAACGATAATAAAGATGCGTTGCAACTACAAGGTTCTTACACTTCTGGTTACGATAGATTAACTATGGGTGCTGCGATAGAAGAATCAGTTGCATATAATTATATCAGTCATGACAAAACAGTTAATTTTTTTCTGCGTTTAGAAGCGACTGAAGGTCTTACTAAAAATCAGCGCGGTTATAATTTTGATACGCACCAATACGACACTGCGCCGCGACTCGATGTTTTACTCACGGCGCGCATCGGTTGGAGCTTCGCGCTGTTCGCGCATTTTCAAGCGGATGCGGCGATTGAGTACTAATGTAAAATTACTCACTTCAAACAAAACAAACTACTCTGCTATTTAAAGGTTATCTTCGCATTTTTTTTCAATAATGTTTTGAATAGTATGATACGTCAACCTAAAGCTAAGCTAAAAGCTAAACAACTCACCCAGCATAACGACACGCGCACCGATAATTATTTTTGGCTCAACGAAAAGGAAAATCCAGAAGTTATCGATTATTTAAATGCTGAAAACGCGTATCGTACCGCTAAAATGGCGGATACAGAAGTGTTTCAAAAAGATTTATTCAACGAAATTGTAGGCAGAATTGCGCAAACAGATATGTCTGTGCCTTATTTTTATAAAAATTATTGGTACATCACGCGCTTTTCGGAAGGTAAAGAATATCCTATTCACAGCCGTAAGAAAGAAAATTTAGAAGCGGAAGAAGATATATTACTCGATGTAAACGTTTTATCGCAAGGTCATAGTTACTATGCCGTCGGCGGTAGAAATTTAGCGCCGAATAATAAATTTTTAGTGTATGGCGAAGATACAGTGAGCAGACGTTTATACACGCTGCGTTTTAAAAACTTAGAAACCAACGCACTTTTTCCAGATTCGATTCCGAATACAACAGGTAGCGCCGTTTGGTCGAGCGATAACACCCACGTTTTTTATACGCAAAAAGATCCGAGTACGCTACGCGCTTATAAAATTATGCGCCACGAAATCGGCACAGATGTCAGCTATGATGTTTGTGTGTATGAAGAAACCGACGTGACGTTTAATTGCGGCGTAGGTAAAACGCGATCCGAAAAATATTTAGTTATCGGTTCGAGTGCAACGCTGAGTTCGGAATACCATATTTTAGAATCAAACAATCCGACAGGGGATTGGCGATTGTTTACTGCGCGCGAGCAAAAACACGAGTACAGTATCAACCATGCACACGATACGTTTTACATTCTCACGAACAGCGAAGCGGAAAATTTTAGATTGATGACGTGTAAGGAAGACAATACGAAAAGAGAATCTTGGCAAGAAAAAATTCCGCACCGCCCCAATGTTTTACTCGAAGGCTTAACGCTTTTTAAAAATTACTTTGTTCTTGATGAGCGTTGCGAAGGTTTAACGCGCATCAATGTTGTGGAAAATTCAGGCGAAAGCCACTTGATTGCTTTTAAGGAAAATGTTTTTATGGCGTACACAAGCAACAACGCCGAGTTCGATACAAACATCTTGCGATTGGGTTACACGAGTTTAACGACACCCAATTCTGTTTTCGATTACGATACTACGACGCGCACTTTGCATCTGCAAAAACAAGAAGCCGTTTTAGAATCCTCATTTAAGCCTGACGATTATTTTACAGAGCGCGTTTACGCCACTTCAAACGATGGCGCGCAAATTCCTGTATCGTTGGTCTATAAAAAAGATTTATTCAAGCAGGGAAATAATCCTTTGCTACTTTACGGTTACGGCTCGTACGGACATTCGATTGATCCGTACTTTAGTTCGGCGCGTTTGAGTTTGCTCAATCGCGGATTTGTTTTTGCGATTGCGCACATTCGTGGCGGACAAGAAATGGGTAGAAAGTGGTACGAAAGCGGGAAGTTTCTAACTAAAAAAAATACGTTCACAGATTTCATCGCTTGTGGCGAAATGCTGATTGGAAAAAAATACGCGCATCCGAAAAAACTTTGTGCGATGGGTGGTTCGGCGGGTGGTTTATTGATGGGTGCTATTATGAATTTGCGTCCTGAACTCTGGTGCAGTGTTGTTGCTGCCGTACCGTTTGTGGATGTAGTGACCACTATGCTCGATGAAACAATTCCGCTTACGA
Source organism: Saprospiraceae bacterium (assembly GCA_043786955.1). Classification (GTDB taxonomy): domain Bacteria; phylum Bacteroidota; class Bacteroidia; order Chitinophagales; family Saprospiraceae; genus JAAFJT01. The sequence goes on along the minus strand of JAYVVO010000561.1, from coordinate 350 downwards.
CAGGTGAATTTGACGAGTGGGGAAATCCGAAAGATGCAACGTATTATCATTACATGAAATCGTATTCGCCTTATGACAACGTGACAACGCAAAATTATCCTGCAACATTAATTACAACGGGTCTGCACGATTCTCAGGTGCAATATTTTGAACCCGCTAAATGGATTGCCAAACTCCGCGCACTCCGAACTAATAAACGTACACCACTCTACATGTTTTGCAACATGCAAACGGGTCACGGTGGTGCATCGGGTAGGTTTGAACGTTTTAAAGAAACAGCGATGGAATACGCGTTTTTGTTGCACAGTGTAGGCGTAAAAAAATAGTTGTGAACTTTAAAAATCAAATTG
>JAYVVO010000560.1:0-8071 GCA_043786955.1 Saprospiraceae bacterium | reverse complement strand
TCGCATACAGCGAAAGAATATCGCGTTTAGAATGTGTGAGTTCTAATCGCAGCGCGCGAAAAGCTTCTAAAATTTTGTTGAAAATATTGCGTTTTGCACCATTGCTCGCAAGGCGAATAACTTGCATCGTAATGGTTGAACCGCCACTCACAACTTTTCGATTTTTTAGATTGCGCGCCGTTGCACGCATCAAAGCTAACGGATTAACACCTGGATGTCTGAAAAAATGTCTATCTTCAAAAGTAGTTAAACAAGTTATGTATTTTTGCGGCAACGTATCAAGTTTCGGAAATCGCCACTGACCATCGGTTGCAATGCGTGCACCGAGCAAATCACCCGAAGCATCTTCTAAAACCAAACTTGTAGGCGTATTGAAAAGTGGCGAAGGCAAACAGAATAACCACCATAGAAAAAATGTAGCGACACAACTTCCTAAAAAAAATTTACGTCGTTTAAGTTCTGATTTACTAAGCGGTGAGTAAAGATTATAGGCAGTACTAATTTTTTGAAATATGAAGAGCATTTGTTGAAATTATACATCAAAGGATGATTCATTTTAAGTTACAAAAATCAAACTTGAGCTAATCTATTTTTTTAATTTACTAATCTACTACGGTTTTTTGCCCACCATCCCGCTTTAACTTCTTTGGCTAAAGTATCAACATCCGTTTGTTTAGCTATCGATTTTGATGTTGCTTCTAAATATGCTAAGTAATCAACTAACCGTTGCAAACTTTCTATGTTTATATATGACGGAAGTCGGATAACAACTTCTGTACTCGTTCTTTCAATTGTCATAGTCATAAATTTTACCCAAAGTTAATTTTAATTTGGCAAAAAGCAAACAAGCCAGTAAATCATTTTCTTCTAAATCTTCATAATCGCTCAAAATTTCTTCGTGCGTCATATTCGATGCCAAAAGCTCTAAATTATTTTCAACTGGATATCTTGATTAATGAACAACCAGTTAGTATAAAATTTAGTGGGAAGTTTCAAAATCATTAACTTTTGGCTAAATAATAAAATACTTAGTATAATTTGAGTTATTTCTCCAAAACTCTATGGTATTATTCATTTCTTGAAATACATAGAAATTATTTTTTAATTTTTGCCAATCACCTTTACCAAGCTCTTCGCATAATTTATAAAATCCATCGCCTACATTATTATCTTTTCCAATGACTAAAGAGCTTAATAAAGGACGATTGTTATTAAATTCAAATGCTGAAATATTACCCAGAATTTCACCTATTAGATTCCTGTGATGCGGCTCATCCATGTTTAGATTAAGTTTGCACGATTCAGAAAGTTCTGAATAACTTATTTTCTCGTTATTTTGTAATCTTGCTCTTTCAATTAAAAAACATCTTACATCTTTATACATTTTGTTATTTTTCAAATCAATCGTAATTTCATTTTCTACCAAATCAATACAAAATTTAGTGCCTTCTAAAAAATCTAAACCTAAAATACCTTGATAGTTGTTTTCAATATTATCAAAAAGGTAAGAGGTGACTTCAAAATTTTGCTTTGAGATACCCAATGCAGAAATTTTCGGCAAAATGAAACGATTTACATAAAGTATTCCATTTGCAGTATCAATTGGAATCAATCCTTTAGTATCACCTATCCGAAAACCTTGATCAATTAAAACTCCAAAATCAACTACTGTATGTGATGCGCCTGAATCAAGTATTAAATCAAGGTCACTCCCTTCTATTACCGCTTCAATTAAAATTAATTCATCTTCTGTTTCGCGTCTAAACGGGTAACTTTTAGCCATTTGCGAGTTTGTAGTTTTGGTGTACCAGTGAAAAATATTTTAGTTAAGTGTCCATCTTTAGGCAGTTCGCTACCTTTATAGCAAAGTTCTAAATAGTCTTTACCATGTAGAAGCACATTTCCTTTTTTAATTACCAATTTAGAATTTCTTTCAACTTCTTGAATACGCATTAATACCCACTCGTCGGGGTATAACATTTTGATTTGATCAATTGATAAAACTTCCATAAACGTAATTTTCAAACAAAGTTAAATACTTTTGGCGCAAAGTCGAAAAAAAAGCCGCAGAAGTTTTTTCTGCGGCTTTGCGAGACTTTATCTATGCTCTTTCAAGAAATAAATCTTCGAAAGACTTATTCAAACTGTCTTCTCGTATAAAAACCATTTTCTGCCAATAGTTTTTCGCGTTTGAAAATTTCCAAATCGCTTTCCACCATTTCTTTAGCTAACGTTTGAACGGTGTATTTGGGTTGCCAACCGAGTTTGGTGCGCGCTTTAGTGGCATCGCCGATGAGTAAATCTACTTCTGTCGGTCTGAAATAGCGTTTATCAATTCTGACAACTTCTTTTCCAACAGGTAATTTATATTCACCGCTGCAATGTGTAACAATGGCGCGCTCGTCAACGCCTTCACCTTGAAATTCTAATTCAATACCGGCTACGGCAAATGCCATTTTTATAAAATCGCGCACTGGCGTAGTAACACCCGTTGCAATCACAAAATCTTCTGCGACATCTTGTTGCAACATCAACCACATCGCTTCAATATAATCTTTCGCGTGTCCCCAATCGCGTTTTGAATTCAGGTTTCCCATCCACAATTTATCCTGCATACCGTGTGCAATTTTAGCAACGCCACGCGTTATTTTGCGCGTTACAAACGTTTCACCGCGCAAAGGCGATTCGTGATTGAACAAAATTCCGTTGCAAGCATACATGTTATAAGCTTCACGATAATTGACGGTAATCCAGAACGCATACATTTTAGCAACCGCATACGGCGAACGTGGATAGAAAGGTGTGGTTTCTTTTTGTGGAATTTCTTGCACTTTCCCATATAGCTCTGAGGTCGAAGCCTGATATATGCGCGTTTTTTTCTCCAAACCTAATATGCGAATGGCTTCGAGTAAACGGAGCGTACCGATACCATCTGCATCAGCAGAATATTCCGGTACTTCAAAACTCACTTTCACGTGACTCATGGCACCGAGATTATAAATTTCGTCGGGTTGCACTTCCTGAATGATACGGATGAGATTGGTCGAATCGGTTAAATCGCCATAATGCAAAACGAAGTGGCGATTATCAATGTGTGGATCTTCGTAGATGTGATCAATTCTATCTGTATTGAACAATGAAGCGCGACGTTTAATACCGTGTACAATATAACCTTTGCGCAATAAAAATTCTGCGAGATACGCGCCGTCTTGCCCTGTTATGCCTGTAACCAATGCTACTTTACCTGAACTCATTTTAGTTAGTGTTTATTAAAAAAGATTTTGCTTGGATTGATTGCTTCGATTACGGCAAAATTAACATTGAAAGCCTATTAATTTTATTATCGGATAATTTTTCTTTTATAAAGCAGAGTGAAGCAAAAAAATTTCAAAGAATGCGCGAACTTTCGCAATAAAATTATTAGCATTGTAACGATTTCAAAAATATTTCACAAAAAAGTTCTAATACAAAATGTCATTTAAAGGAAAAACAATTTTTATTACAGGTGCAAGTCGCGGAATTGGTTTAGCGATTGCGCTACGCTTTGCAAAAGATGGTGCAAACATCGTTATTGCCGCAAAAACAGCGGAAGAAAATCCGAAAATTCCAGGCACCATTTATTCTGCTGCCGAAGAAGTGAAAGCAGCAGGTGGAAATGCTTTAGCAGTTGTTTGCGACATTCGCTCGGAAGAAGCAGTACGCGATGCCGTTCAACGCGCCGTTGATACTTTTGGTGGCATTGATGTTTTGGTGAATAATGCGTCTGCTATCTCTCTCACTCCTACCCTTCACACCGATATGAAACGCTATGATTTGATGCACTCGATTAACACGCGCGGTACCTTTTTGGTATCGAAAACGTGTTTACCACATTTGCTGAAAGCGGAAAATCCGCACGTTATTAATATGTCGCCGCCGTTGAGTATGAAAACAATTTGGTTCGAGCAGCACGTAGCTTACACGATGGCAAAATTTGGAATGAGTATGTGCGTACTTGGCATGGCAGGTGAATTTGCGGGCAAAGTAGCATTCAATGCTTTGTGGCCTCGCACAACTATAGCAACGGCTGCCGTCAAAAATTTATTGGGTGGCGATGAAATGATGAATCGTAGCAGGACACCAGAAATTCTCGCCGACGCTGCATATATTATTGCTTACCAAGATTGTAAAACATTTTCTGGAAATTTTTTAATTGATACCGAATTACTGAAAGCTGCTAAAATAAACGATTTTTCAAAATACGCTGTCACACCAGGAATGGCTGATTCGGATTTAATGCCTGATTTTTTTGTTGACTAAAAATATTAAACCTCGCAGGTTTTTAAAACCTACGAGGTTTGTTTCAGCATAAATATTACTTTGCCACTAACTCCACAGAATAGGTCGGTACAACTTTAATTGAAATCGGAGGCGTTGCAGCATTTGTTTTAATACTCAAAGCATACGTTATATTTCCACCTAATTTAGTTGCGGCTATATACGGTTTAAAGTCAACGGTAGAAAAATCAATAGTAGCGGTAGAATCGGAAGTAACGTTTAAGAATTTTTTTTCAAAAACTGTAAGTGTGGGTAAACTTGGAGCAGTTAATATAAGCGAGGCACTATCAACAATTCCAAACTTTACAGTCGAAGGCGATAAAATAGTTAAACTTACTTGATTCAATTTAATATTCAGAATATCGTCTAATGTGTAAGATGTACCTGTTAAATTTTTCGATTTCAACATCAGTGAATCGTTTAAAGCGGAATAAGAAAGTGTTTTAGTCGTCGTTTGAGATCCAGCAGGTGCTGCAGCAATGGTATAATTAAAACTTGAGATAGAATTATTTTTATCCAAATTTATAATAACTGAGTCAGCAAAATCTTTAGTGGTGCAAAGGCCGAAAGAAAATAAGTACATGGTTACGCTTGCAAGAGCGAAATTTTTTAAGGAAACTTTCATAATACGATTTAGGAATTAAATAATTACAAAATTACCACTTACAATACTACATTAGCAACTTTAATTTTATTGTTAGATATTTTTCCCTAAATTTTTATAGTTTTTAATGGATTACAAAAACAAAACAGTACTTATTACAGGTGCAAGTTCAGGTATTGGCGAAGCACTTCTTTATAATTTTATAAGTAAAAGTGCAAAAGCCATAATTTGTGGTAGAAATTTAAAAGAATTAATGCGCGTCAAAAATGCTTGTTCGCAACCAAACAATGTCGAGATTTTAGTTTTGGATATTGCTGATTATCATTCTACGGCACAAACCATTCAAAAATTTTTAGGAAAAAATCGCACGATTGATATACTCATCAATAATGCGGGTTTAAGTCAGCGCAGCTTGGCTTTAAAAACAGATTTGCAAGTTGATGCGAAACTCATTGAAACAAATTTATTGGGGACGATTGCCGTAACGAAAGCCGTTTTACCTTTCATGTTGAAAAATAGTGAGAGCCATATCGTCGTAGTCAGTAGTATTATGGGGAAATTTGGTGCGCCCCTACGATCAAGTTATGCAGCCGCAAAACACGGATTGCATGGATTTTTTGACACGCTGCGCGCCGAATTAAAAAGTGAAAACATAAAAATTCTTTTGGTTTGTCCAGGGTTTGTTCGAACTAATATCAGTAAGAATGCTTTAGTTGCCGATGGATCGCATCAAGGAACAATGGACGCTGCGACGGAAAAAGGTTTTACGCCAGAGCATGTGGCACAAAAAATTATTCGCGCTATCGAAAACAATAAAGCGGAGATTGTTATTGCAGGTGTACGCGAAAAGCTTGCTGTTTATTTAAAACGCTTTGCTCCAAGTTTACTAAGACGTATGGTACAGAATGCCAAAACAACTTAAAAGAAATTCATTCATCTAAATACTTCTGACTTTTCCTTCCCGTTAGATTGGTGCTCCTTTAAATGCGAAAAACGATTTTGTTTATTGACAAATTTATCAATCAAATCGAGTGCGGTGAGTTTAATGACTTCCGAGTGTTTTGCAACGTAATTCGTAATTCCTAACTGCACCAAAGTCCCAAATAATTGTTTAAACGGATTGTGTGTGTCGCCTACGGCTAATTTTTTAGAAATATAGCCCGCGCTTAAACTGATTGTTGCGTCAATTAAATCCCCTTTAAAGTCTGGTTGAGACGTTAATTCTTTAACCGTACTTTTTATAAAATTAATTGGTTTCACCGATTCATACAAGATTGAAAATTCGTTTTGCAAAACTTTCCAATCCTGAATTTTTTTGCTTTCCAATTCAGCTATTCTTAGTTTAAGTTCTTTAGAAGTCGTTATTTGTGTTTGCATAATTATTTCATGCTTTTTTTAATGATCGTATTGTTAATACTTGTTCTGATTAAATTATTGGTTAAAAACAACATGATAGCTAAAAAAGCGTAAAAACCTGCAATCACTAAAAAACCCATCCAAGGATTTTTTGCAACCTCACCCAAATAAATACCCAAAGCAATATTTACATTGAGCGCAAAAAGCCCAATCACTACACCAAAAAGAATAGTAGTAATGGATTTAGAAGTAATTTCCGATACTTGGTCAATCACTTTAAGTTTTACAAGTTCGAGATTTGTTTTTGTGTAAGTATCTATACCATCCACTAAAGGATTAATATCGTTTACTTTTTGTTCCGTTGATGCGTTTTTGATCGTGTTTTGCATGATATTTTTTTTTGTAAGATTAGCCATCGGGATTGTTTAATCCCGATGGTTAAATCTATGGTTAATTACTTTCAAATGATAGATTTGAAGTTTTCCCTAAATTTTAAAAATATTTTATTGGGGTTTTTTAATGAAGTTTTCTTGGATATTACTGGTGGCGATTGTCTACAACTTCTTTGACGCGATCTTTAATGTTGTTAGCATCTTTTTTAACTTCGTGAGAAGCTGTATTGTAAGCTGCTTTGCCATCTTGAGCGACTTCGTTATAAGCAGATTTTGCAGAATCTGCCACTTCATTGTAAATAGATTTTGCACCATCAGTGACTTTGTTAACCACCGAGCGCGCACCATCCGCTACTCTATTGTAGCCGTCGTTAGCACCGTTCATCAAATCTTCTCCTTTTGAAGAAAGTTTTTGACGTGTTTTTGAACCCTTATCAGGTGCATACAGAATACCAATTACTGTTCCGATGCCGATACCTAATAAAATTGAACCTAATAAACTTCCCGAATTTGAATTTTGCATTTTTTAAAGATTAAAAAATTATAAAATGATTTTAAAGCACCCTCCGTCCTTGAATGACGCGTAGAATGATGGAAATAATTGCCAACACCAACAATATATGTATGATGCCACCTAAATTATAACCTACAAACCCAACCAGCCAGCCGATAATCAAAATCACGGCTACTATATAAAGCAAATTGCCCATAATATTTTTTTATTTAAACTTAGTAATTAAAATTTTTTTGGGCTTCATTAAAAAGCCATTAGTATGAGTGTTTGTTTTTTGATTCTTTAAAGTCCCGCGACTATTTTATCCCATTCGTCTTTCGACTTGCCCAGTTTTGTCTGAATCTTTCCCAACATCTCATCTTTTTTTCCTTCTTCAAACATGAGGTCGTTGTCGGTGAGCGTGGCAAATTTTTGTTTGAGTTTGCCTTTCATTTCATTCCAATCGCCTTTTAAACCTGTGGTATTCATTATTTCGTATTTAAATTATTGAATAAATTTTACACTACAAAGGTGCAGGTTTTGTGTATACAGAAAGTTACAGAATTTAGTTTAAGTATTACATGATTCACACATAGCAATTTTAGTAAACTCAAATAACTAATATAACGTGGGCTTGGACGTAGGTTTTTAATAATTTACGCTTTGAAGAAATTATAACCGCAGCATTTATGCTGCGGTTCGGTAAAGACCAATTATTGGCTTTAGCCATGAATGAAAATAAATATTTCATGCCTAAAGGCTAAAAAGCATCTTTTTTCACCCCAGCATAAATTCTGAAGTTATAATTTATGCAGGTAGGAAAAAAGAAAAAGTAGAACCTTCGCCAACTTTACTTTCGGCGGTAATTACTCCCGCGTGATTCTCGACAACTTTTTTACAAATAGAAAG
>JAYVVO010000559.1:0-8081 GCA_043786955.1 Saprospiraceae bacterium | reverse complement strand
TTTTTTAATTTTGTCAAGTATTTTCAACTTATTATTTAGTAACTTAAATCACAATTGTATGAAAAAATTTTCACTCCTACTAGGGATGTTGTTTTTTGTTATGGGTGTATCATTTGCACAACGCACCATCACTGGAACAATATCCGATGATAAAGGTGAAACACTTTTGGGTGCTAGCGTTTTAGAGAAAGGCACAACCAACGGAATTGTTACTGACGAAAACGGTAAATTCTCTCTAAATGTGTCAAAAGATGCTCAATCACTTTTAATTAGTTTTGCTGGTTTTACAAACCAAGAAGTCACTTTAGGAACTGCAACTGATATCAAAATTTCAATGGCTTCTGCAGTTTTACAGGAGATAATTGTAACGGGCACGGGTGTTGGAACAGATCGTCGCAAAGTAGCTGTTGATGTTCAAACCATCACTGCTAAAAATTTACCGGCTGCACCAACCGCATCTATTGACCAAGCTCTGGTTGGTAAAGTTGCGGGTGCGCAAATCAGTTCTGTTTCTGGTTCGCCAGGTGCCAAAGTCAGTATTTTATTGCGTGGAGTTAACTCTATTAATCGTGGCACAACACCTATGTACCTGATTGATGGTGTTGAAATGGGTGCAACAGACTTGAACTCGCTCGATTTAAACTCAATCGAACGCGTAGAAGTTGTTCAAGGTGCTGCCGCTTCTTCATTATATGGTGCACAAGGTGCTAATGGTGTTATTCAAATGTTTTCTAAAAAAGGCAAGAAAGATCAGTTAAACGTTGATTTTTCTACGAGTTATACAACAAGTAATTATTTAAATATTGGTGGATTAAAAAAAGCTAATATGCATGGCTTTGTTACTGATGCGAACAATAATGTAGTAAACAGTAAAGGCGTACCTTTAGCACTTGATCCAAATTTAGGTTTGTTTCCACAATCATTGATTTGGAACAGTACAGATCCAACGGTTTTAATTAATAAGCCTTACGATAAAAACTTACAGTATTACGATCATTTCGCACAACTTTTAACGACTGCTCCAACGATAAATAATTCGTTATTTATTTCTGGCGGTTCTGGTAAAGTTGATTTTGCTTTTGGTGTAGGCAACAACTACCAACAAAGTAATCTAATTGGAAATGGTGACTATAATAGAACTAACGTTACAGCGAATATTGGTATTGAACTTTTTAAAGGGCTAAAATTTAGAACTATTTCACGCGGGGCTTATACAAACAGCACTATTAATGATGGCGGTGGAAATGGAACCATTTATGCACTATTTAATACACGCCCTTTTGTTGATTATAGCGATAATACAAAACTTCCAGATGGTACATACCCAGCTTTCTTTGGTGGCTCATCAGGTGTAAATGGTACAAATCCGTTATTTATCAATGAATATTTACACACAACTAATAAAAAACTCGATTTAATCCAAGTATTTAATTTGAACTACCAACCTACAAACTGGTTAGAGTTGGATGCTAAATACGGTTTAAATTTCGTTAATAACGATATTAGAAACCTTTACGACCGTCAAACTGAAAATGTCAATGTTGCAGCAACAGGTTACACAACATCTTTCTACAACTCTGGCAATGGTGGAGAAATTGTAAATACCAACTTCAATGCTATTTTCCAAAACCTTTTGACTGGAGCAACTTTGCGTTATGGTATCGGTAATTTTGTAAAAGCATCAACTTATGGCGCTTTCGATTATAGAAATCGTACTTTTTCTAGTTATCAGACTTATGGTTTGAATTTACCATTATATACACCTGTTACAACCGTACAGACTGCTGAACAGCACATCAACTCCGATTTTAAAGCGCCATTTATTACGTACGGTTTCTTAGTGGATCAACGTTTTGATTTCGGTGATTACGGCGGTATATCTGGTGGTCTTCGTTCAGATTATTCATCCGCATTTGGTTCAGGTTCTACACCATTTACTTTCCCGCATGCTAACGGATATTTGCGTTTAACGAGTTTCGATTTCTGGAAAAATTCTGGCTTAGCTAGTTTTTTACCTGAAATTAAATTACGCGCAGCGTATGGCAAAGCAGGTATTCAGCCTAATGAGTTCGACCGTTACCAAGTTCTTAATACAAACCCAATTGGTGGTAGTGTTGGTTTTATTTTACCTAACACGCAAGCTAATCCAAATTTACAGGTTGAAATTTCAACTGAATTTGAATATGGTGCAGATTTTGGTTTTAAATTAAACAAAGGCAATTGGCTTAATGCGATTACTTTCTCTCCAACTTATTGGTCACGCACAACAGATAATGCCATTGGTAACGCAGATGCGATTCCTTCATCAGGGTTATCATCTGTCAGAGATAATATCATTGGTTTGAAATCTTCTGGTTTCCAAATGGTGACAAATTTAGCCATTGCTGATACTAAAGATTTTCAATGGGATTTGCGTGTGAATTTCGGTGCGCAATCTTCAACAGTTTCAAGTATCAAAGGTGGATCTATTCAGGTTCAAACTTCAGCAGGTAGTACAGGTTATATCATTGAAGCAGGTACAAAAATTGGTCAAATTTATGGTTACTTGGGTTTACACGACGTTAATGCAGTTGATGCTAACGGTAAATCTTATATCGCTGAGGCTGATAAAGCTAACTATGTTGTAGCTTCTAACGGTTGGGTTGCTAACAAAACTACAAAAGCGCCTTATTTTACGCCAAATAAATATAGTTTTGGTGATCCGAATCCGACATTCATTATGAACTTCATCAATAGTTTTACCTACAAAGGATTTTTGAGGTTTAATTTCCAAATTGACTGGGTTCAAGGTAGTCACTTATATAATCAAACAAAAGAATGGATGTATCGCGACGGTATTCACAGCGATTATACAATTCCAATTACAATTGACGGTAATACGGGTGCTTGGTCCGCGTTCTATCGGGGTGTTTATGCAGAACGTTCAAGAAATGGTACTAAGTCTTATTTTTACGAAGATGCGTCTTTCGTCCGTTTAAGAAATATTGAAGTCTCGTTAGATTTAACTAAATTCATTGATATTAAATGGACAAAACGACTTGAGCTTTCTTTATCTGGCAGAAATCTAATTACTTTGACTAAATACACTGGTTTGGATCCAGAAATTAGCTCGTCTAATAATATTGGTGGCGGTGGTTTCGGTGCTGGATTAAACTCTGCTTGGGACCGTGGTACTGACCACAACACCATGCCGAATTTAAAACAAATTTCCGTGGGTTTAAGAGTTGGTTTCTAATCAATTAATAATTAAGAATTAAGAATTAAGAATTTCTTTTTGAAATTCTAAGTTCTTAAAATTGATTATTAATTATTAATTTTTAATTATTAATTAATAAAATTATCATGAAAAATATAAAGTTTTTATCTTTTTTGTTGGTATTGGTTTTTCTTACATCGTGTAAAGACCAATTGGACGTAAAAAATCCGAATCAACCGACATTAAACAGTTTAAATACTGAAAACGGTTTGCTCGCCTATGCATTGGGCGGTATTTACTATAACGGTTTTAAAAATACAGCAAATGCTGATGGTACACAAGGTTATTTTTGGGCGGGCGCTATGGGTTTTCACTCTTCAATGGGTGATGAAATAGGTGAAGAAGCAGCCAACTGGTATGGGAACGAAGTTGGATGTCCTGATTTTGTTACTTTAGACAACGGAACAAAGGTGGCAAATCCGAATAGTCCACCTACACAATATGCTTTAATACGTGGCACTAACCAAAAATCGCAAGGAAGTAGCAATCCTTCTTTCCACGAATGGGTTAACATGTATTCGCTTAACAATGCTTGTAATGCACTTCTTTCATTAGTAGATAAAACTACTTTTGCTTCAGGTAATTCTGACACAAAAAAGAACACGATTAAAGCTTGGTGTTATTGGTGGAAAGGATTCGCTTATTCGCGTATTGGTTCAATTTACTATGCAGGTTTAATTAACAATGATGTAAACGCCTCTTCTAATGTTTATGTAAGCAAAGAAGCAATCCTAACAGAAGCGAACGCAAATTTTGATAAAGCTGCTACTATTTTGGCTGGACTTGCTGGAGATGGGGATTATCAAGCCATTTTAACAGCTATTATTCCTGATTTTGTTGCAAAAGGTAAAGGCGGTGTTTTCACACCCGCTGAATTTATTCGCAATATCAATACAATGAAAGCGCGTAATATATTAGTTAATACGCCAGTTGCTTCAATGTCTGCTGCGCAATGGGCAAGTATTGCTACTTTAACAGCTGCAGGTATTAAATCTACTGATAAAGTATTTACAGGTAGAACAAACGCTAACGGTGATATCTGGGATGCAGCAAGTGGAACGGTTGTTTTAAAAACGTTGGGAACGCAAGCTGGTGCGAACACATACAAAATCAGTGAACGTTTAATGCAGGATTATAAAAAAGGCGATTTGCGTCAGGCTCAAAATTTCGTTAAAGATACTTCCAAATCATCTCCTTGGATTGGTAACGGCGACCGTGGCAATGCTTTCAATACCCGTTGGTACACAAAAGATGGTGGTAACGGTATTGCTGGTACAATTGTTTACATTAATAAAGCTGTTCCAGGTGCTGCTGAATTTTATTTAGCTGGTACTTATGAAGAGAATGATTTAATGAAAGCGGAAGCTAAAATCTATACAGGCGATATTGAAGGTGGTTTGGCATTAATAGATGCTGTTCGCACTTCTCAAGGCGCGGGTTTAGCAGCGGTTGCTGGTACAAAATTGACTTTAGATCAAGCTAAAGAAGAGTTACGTCTTGAGCGTCGTTCAGGTTTAGCGTTTCGTACGCTTGCATTTTACGATGCGCGTCGTTGGGGAGTAACTGATAAAGCTGGTCCTGGTCGTTCAGGCTGCGTTGTTATTGACAAAGCTGGTAACTTAAACGTAAAAGCTACAATTAATTATAATTACTTAGATTATTGGGACGTTCCCGATAATGAGTTGTCTTTAAACCCGGCGGCTTCTGGTAGTGCACCAACAAGTAATCCGAAGCAATAAATTATTTTTAGAATAAAAAAAAGTGGCTACTCGAAAGTGTAGCCGCTTTTTTATTTTACAAAGCAATGTTTTTAAAATGAAAATAAAGATATTTGCAGCGCAGAAAAATTTCTCGAAAGTTTTCGAAGTCAACTTGAAATTTTTTCTAAATAAAAATTTATGTTTGAAGCACTAACGGATTTTATAAATCGCAAAATATTACGCACAAGTCGAGCGCGAATAAACGCTGGTCACGATTTAATTTTATAAAATTTAAAATTTTATAAAATTTAAAGTTTTGCATTTAGATGAAGTTTCGATTGGTCATGCCCTTATTTCTGATGCTTTAAATTATGGTTTGTATGAAACGATTGCAATGCATAAACAGTATTTAAAATAAAATTAGCGAAAAATCGCTAAAATATATGTTAATTATTTAACTATTTCTTAAAATAAATTTAACTTTTAAGAAATAATAAAAATATTTTTTTAATTTTGTTTAATATTTTCAACTCATTATTTAGTAACTTAATTCACAATTGTATGAAAAAATTTTCACTCCTGCTAGGGATGTTGTTTTTTGTTATGGGTGTATCATTTGCACAACGCACCATCACTGGAACAGTATCCGATGATAAAGGTGAAACACTTATTGGCGCCAGCGTGTTAGAAAAAGGGACTCTAAACGGAACTGTAACAGATGTTGATGGAAAGTTTTCACTTTCGGTCGCTAAGGAAGGTTCTGTTTTAACCATTTCTTACACTGGTTTTACATCAAAGGAAATATCGTTAGGTGCTTCTAATGTGGTTGATGTAAAATTAGAACAAGGCGTACTGCTTACAGAAACAGTCGTTACGGCTTTAGGAATTTCAAAATCAGATAAGAGTCTGGGTTATGCTTCACAGCAAGTGAATGGTAACGATGTTGTTCGCGCCAACACTTTGAGTGTTCTTGATGGCCTCTCTGGTCAAATTTCGGGTGCACAAATTAGCAGTTCGAGTGGCGCAGTGGGTGGTTCGACACGTATTGTATTGCGCGGTCAAACTACTTTAGATGGCGACAACCAAGCTCTTATTGTTGTTGATGGTTTACGCGTTGACAATAGTGCTTTTCAAACAGAAGGTACAACAGGTGGTGTTGCACAATCAAATCGCGGAATTGACATCAACCCGAATGATGTTGAAAGTATTTCCGTACTCAAAGGTGCTGCAGCTTCTGCACTTTATGGCGTTGATGGTGCCAAAGGTGTAATTGTAATTACTACAAAAAAAGGTAGTTCTAAAAAAGGTAAAGGTATTAGTATTGAATTTTCTACTGGTGTTACGATGTCAAGAATTAGTCAAACTCAAGCTCTTAATCAAGTGTATGCTAAAGGAACTGGTAATACTTTAAGAGCTTACAACACGGCTACTTCAACTTCATGGGGTCCGCGTTTAGATACTTTAGGTTATGATGGGGTAGGAAATGAGTATGATCCTAACGGTAATTTGGTTGGAAAATCAAATCCGAACTACAAAACGCCTGCAAATGTTTATGATCCATACGCTATTTTTCAAACAGGGGTTAGTACACAAAATAACTTAGCATTGTCATCAAACTTAGGTGATAATTCATCATTAAGATTTTCGTTTGGTAATAATAATGAAAATGGTGTTTTGCCTTTGAATAATTTGAATCGTTCAACTGCTGGTGTTTCTACGCGTTCTAACTTTTTTGATAATAAATTGCGTATAAACACAAGTTTTAACTACGTTTATTCTAAAAGTCGCAGAATTCAACAAGGTTCAAACACGAATGGTTTAATGCTCGGCTTGTTGCGTACGCCACCATCTTTCAACAATTCGTATGGTTTAGCAGATCCACTCAATGATGACGATGGTACTGGTAGAAATAGAGCGATTTATCAATCGAATGGAAGAGAGCGCAATTATAGAAACGGGTCAGGTTACGATAATCCTTATTGGTCAATTTTAAATAATCCTTACAACGATCAAGTCAGCCGTTTTTATGGAAATATTGATGTGACATATGAATTTACTAAACTTTTTCAGGTTAATGCTAAATTAGGAACGGATGCTTATTCTGATACACGCGTTCAATCTTTTGAATTAGCTTCAGTAGGTTCTAAAGTAGCTGGACAAATTTTGGATGACAAATACAACGTCAGAATTCAAGATTTTTATTTGAATATTTTAGGAAATACAAATATTACTAACGATTTAACATTCAGCTACGTTTTAGGTGCTAACCATTATGATAAAGTAGTTGTCAACAAAACAATACAAGGAGATGGTTTTGCATTTGCAGGTTTCCCGAGTTTAAATAATGTAGCAACCGTTCAAGCATTTGCTTTCAACGATACGCGCCGTAATTTTGCTTTATATGGAACTGCGGATATAGGCTATAAGAATTTCTTGTATTTAGGCGTTACAGGAAGAAATGACTGGGTTTCAACACTCATTGCTCCTACTCAAGGGTTTGACGGAAGCAAAATTAATTTTTTCTATCCTTCAGTCAATGCAAGTTTTGTATTTTCAGAATTATTACCGAAAAGTAACGTTTTTAATTTGGGAAAAATTAGAATTAGTTACGGAACTGTAGGCGGTGGCGCAACACAACCTTACCAAACATATACACCTTATGTCAAACCTAATCCAGCGGATGGATATACAAACGGTATTTCTTTCCCTTTTAATGGAGCGGTTGGTTATAGATTGAGTTACACAAAAGGTAATGATTTAAATTTGAAACCATCTTCAACTTCAGATTTTGAAATTGGAACCGATTTAAAACTTGTTGATAATAGAATTTCTATTAGTGGTTCATTTTACACGCGTAAAACAAAAGACGCGATTCTTTCTGTACCCATACCTTCAAGCACGGGATATAACTCTGCCATTTTAAATGCAGGTCAACTTTCAACGACGGGAGTTGATTTTACACTTGGTATTATTCCAATTCGTACCCGCGATTTCACATGGGATGTTAAAATAAACTTTACAAAGTGGACAACAATTGTAGATAAATTAGCGGACGGTGTAGAAAATCAGTTTTTGGGTGGATTTTCTAATCCAGGTATTTTCAACTTCGTTGGTCAACAATATGG
>JAYVVO010000558.1:0-8083 GCA_043786955.1 Saprospiraceae bacterium | reverse complement strand
ATATGCTGCACCAATATCACCATTTGTAGGCTGAGACACATAGCGCTGTATTTCATTGATAGAAGAATAATCGCCTGGGTCAGTACCTTTATTGGCGTCGCCACCACAAATACCGCCAAACACCCAGTTTTCAGGGTGTGCTAAACGATTAAAATTATTACCACTTAATTCAGAATAAGCACCAACGAGCGCATTTTCTAAACCAGCTTTAGTGGTCAACTGTGCTTGTGCTAGAGCACCAAGCGGTTTTACATCCAAAAAGCTACTGCTGCATGATGCTACAAGCATGGCAGTAAACATGGTGGATAATACAAAAAATTTTGTTTTGAAAAAACTTTTCATGTTTGAAAATTTTTAATTTATTTAGAATAAATGTAAAACAATATTGTTAACTGAAGGTTTTTATTTCCTTTAAATTTTATAATTTAGAATTTATCCAAATTTAAAAGAAATAAAAACCAATTTCAGACTATCGATACTTAGAACCCTACGCTCACATTAACTAAGTAACTGCGTGTAACTGGATAATTTCCAATATCAACACCGTAATTAGTATCGGCTGCGCCACCAACACCTGGATCTAAACCTTTATAACCGGTGATCGTGAAAATATTATTCGTAGATACACCAATTTTAGCACGCTTAATACCTAATGGTTTTAAAATATCAGAAGGTAAATTATAATTTATTGCTAAATTTTGCATTCTCAAATAAGAACCATCTTCAACGTACCAAGAGTTAGACTGAGAGTTACTACTGAATCCTGAATACGATTCAAAAATAGGAATATCAGTTGCTGTATTTGTTGGCAACCACGAATTTTTAACGCGGTTACTGATTTGCGCGCCTTGGAAAGACGGATAGAAATCAGTGTACCATTTACTAAAGTTAAAAATTTTGTTACCCAAAGACGTGTATAAATATGTAGCGATTTCCAAACCTTTAAAATTTACTGATAAATAAACACCACCTGTAAATTTAGGTACTGGGCTGCCAATATTAGTACGGTCTTTTGAATCAATAACTCCATCACCATTAGTATCTGCGTAACGGAAACGTCCTATTGCAGCACCGTCTTGTTTAGGGGCGGCATCTACTTCAGCCTGTGTTTGGAATAAGCCTACAACCTGGTAACCGTAAAAGTTTGAAATAGACTGACCAACAACACTTCTTACCGGTGTCACGCCACGATAGTTAACTCCATCTAAATAAGTAACGTTGGCTTCAGGCGCAAACGCTAAAATTTTATTACTCAAAACAGATCCATTTACCGTAACTTCGTATTTCCAATCCGTATTAATTTTTCCACGATGGATAATTTGTAAATCAATACCTTTATTGTTCATACTTCCCACGTTTTGGTAAGGTGGCGTTGCTGAACCGACTGTGTTTGGAAGCGGCACTTGAAATAATAAACCAGTGTTGTCCTTGTTCCAGAAATCGATTGAGAAATCAAATTTACCCGTAAGTATTGATCCAGCAATACCTAAACTTGAAGTTGTTGCGGTTTCCCATTTTCCATTAGGGTTACCAATCTGTGTTCTGTTAAAACCTGTAACAACCGATGTGTTTGTACCATTGATATCATAAGATGAACCACCTAATGAGCCACCATATAAACTGTATGAGTTTGTTGGACTAATATTGGCTAAGTTGCCCATCTGACCATAACCTACAATTAATTTTAAGTCAGTGAAAAAGGATTGATTCTTCATAAAATCTTCACCGCTAATGCGCCAACCTGCTGAAATGGCAGGAAAGACACCATAAGGATTATTGGGTCCGAAGTTAGAAGCACCATCACGACGAATAACACCTGTTAAGTAATATTTATCTTGAAAAGCGTATTTAACCTGACCAAATGTTGAGTAAAGATTATAACCAGAATATAAATCACTATTTACCGATTTACTCGATACATTGCTTAATGTAGGGTAACTAGGATCTGTAGAGAATGGATTGATACCAGAACCTCCAACGTCTCTTCCAGACCCGCTATTTAGTGATTCAATACCACCTAAAACTGTAATATCGTGTGCACCGAATTTTTTCTTATATTCAGCGGTATTTGTAAAAGTCCATTGGAAATTATACCCACTACCTTCACCAAAACCGAAACTCGAGTTATTTTCAGAGTTTTCGTACTGTAGACGGCTGTAATACTTATAGTAGTAATTATTAGACTGTCCACCTAAACTCGACCGCACCATTAAACCAGGTATGATGTCATATTCTGCGTAAACGTTACCGAAAGCAGTCGCACCAAAATTATAATCATTCACTTGTCCGTCGCGACTTGCTACAGGGGTACGAGGATTATTAAAACCTTTAGCTGCTGTACCTGCATAACCACCATACTCATCGTAAACTGGAATAATTGAAGGCATACGATACGATTGATTGATATCGTTTTCATCCGCAGCAACACCTCTACCGTTATTAGCACCGCCTTGCCCTAAAACAGAACGGTAAGTAAATTGTAAATTCTCACCAATTCTGAGTTTGCTTGTTAAATCAAATTCAGAGTTAACGCGAAAATCATAACGTGTGAATTTATTATTTTTCAAAATACCGTCTTGATTTTGAGCGCCTAAACCTACATAAAAACGGCTATTTTCTGAGCCACCAGAAAAACCAAGATTATGACGCTGAAGGGGCGCATTACGTGTAATTGCACTGTACCAATCCGTTCCAGCTTTATTGGCTTTAACAACTTGATAAATATTGCCTTTTGTCGGATCAACATTGTATTTAGATGCCAAAGCAGTTAAATCAACTGAACCTGTTACGCCTGCAGAGCCACCTACATTTATATAGTCAGGCAGAGTACCGTGATTAGACTCCGTAAACGTACCAAATTGTGGATGCGTGTAAGGTGAAGCATCAAGCGTAGTTTTGTTTGCAACTGCAGTATTGTGCTGTGCTTGCCAAGTCCATTGTAAAAAATCTGTGGGATTCATTACATCTGGGCTATTACCAGGGCTTGTAAAACCATACAAACCGTCATAACTCACTTCTAATTTTTTTGATTTTTTTGTTCCACGTTTAGTCGTGTAAACAATTACACCACTCGATGCGCGCGAACCATAAATAGATGCTGCAGCAGCATCTTTCAATACTGTAACAGTTTCAATGTCATCGGGTGCTAAAAAATTAGTTGAACCAGAAGGAACACCATCTATAATATACAATGGTTCGTTACCTGCAAAAGAGCCAAAACCATGTACACGAATAATACTCGCTGTACCTGGTTGACCGTTTGTAATGACAGTTACACCTGAAACACGACCTTGCAATTGCTGCTCAACGTCGCCAGAAGGAATAGCTTTCAAGTCACGCGCCTTAATGGTTGAAACCGAACCCGTATTTTGGCGTTTTGTTCCGTCCGTACCGTAACCTGTAACAACAACTTCATTAAGTGTTGATGCGTCTTCTGTTAAAATTAAATTCAGAACAGATTGATCGCCTACGACAATTTCCTGAGAAGCATAACCTACAAAAGAAACAACCACCACAGGATTAGCCGAATTAACGTCAAAAGCGAAATCGCCTTTTTCGTCTGATACAGTGCCTGTTGTTGTTCCTTTCAAAATTACACTTGCGCCAGGAATTGGTCCGTTAGCATCGCTGATATTTCCTGTCAAATGGCGATTTTGAGCAGACAGTGATGTGGACGTGAGTGCTAAGAGAAACAGAAAAACTGCTAACAGCTTAGCTTTGAGAATAGTTTTATACCTCATACATTAGAGAGAGTTTGATGAAAAAAATGGTTTATTTATTTATGTTAAAAAATAATCGCAGCGTTAAATAAAAAACAAGTTCGACATACAGCTTAGTTAATTTTAGAAAATTGGTTTGTTGAAAAAAAATGGTTTATTTAAGATCTTTTAAAATCTTTTAAATTAATTTTACAACACAAAATTTTTGGTAATTGACAATTTAAATTGAAACTATTTTAAAAATTTAATTAATTACCAATTTTAACACTGAAATTGATTTAAATTACAATTTTGAAACTAAAAATCAGTTTATCAAATTTACTTTTTATTTATATTGTCTCAATGTAAGACAATATTAAAACGCTTTTTTTGAATTGCAAAATTTTTAACTAATTTTGTTAAAAAAAAATTAATTTTTATGACTGCTGACACTCTAAAACCCAAAGGATTACACAATATTAAGCTTATCGTCGAAAATTTGAACGAAAGTATTCCACAACTCTCAATTGACTGTGTTATATTTGGTTTTAACAATGATGAGTTGAAAGTGTTACTTTCAAAATTTTCAGAATTTGATTTATGGGCATTACAAGCAGGTTTTGTACGTCAATCGGAAGACATTGATTTTGCTGCCCAGCGTATTTTAGAAGAACGAACGGGTTTAAAAAATATTTACCTTCGGCAATTTCATGTGTTTGGCAAAGCAGATAGACCTACTTCTGAATTTTTAGAAAAAAAATTATATGGAACGGGGTTTGAATTTAAAGATTTTCCTTTTTTAAAACAGCGGTTTGTAACAGTTGGTTATTTTTCTTTGGTTGATTTTCAGAAAGCGACACCCGCAAATGTTTTAATGTTTGAACAAACCGAATGGTTTGATATTAATAATCTGCCTGCAATTGCGTACGACCACAAAGAAATTATTTTCAAGGCGTTAGAAACTTTGCGCACTTCACTGAATTATTCTTTAGTGGGGTTTAATCTGATGCCTGAAGTTTTTACAATGAATGAATTACAAAAACTTTACGAAACAATTTTAGGTGAAAACTTAAGTCGAAATAATTTTCAGCGCAAGATATTAGAGATGGATATTTTGGTGCGACTCGAAAAAAAATTATCGGGTGGTGCGCACAAAGCACCGTATTTATATCAGTTCAAAAATAAAAACTAATTGCGTTTTCCAAAAATCAAACTACCAATCCGTATCATAGTTGAACCTTCTTGTAAAGCAATTTTATAATCATCCGACATTCCCATTGAAACTTCTTGGAAGTAAGCATCTTCTGAAAAAAACTTTCCTTTAAGCGTATCGAAAATAGATTTTAAAGTTTTAAACTCCTTGCGAACTTTTACTTTATCATCTGTAAAAGTTGCCATGCCCATCAAGCCAACAATTTTAACCCCTTCGAGCAATTTTAAATTATTTGTCGCAAAAACGAGAATTATTTCTTCGAGACTAAATCCGAATTTAGTTTCTTCGTCCGCAATATGAATTTGTAAAAGCACATTGATAATTCTATTTTCTTTTAAAGCACATTTATTTATTTCTTGCAAAAGTTTGAGTGAATCAACCGAATGAATAGTGTGAACAACAGGCGCAATCATCTTCACTTTATTCGATTGTAAATGACCGATGAAATGCCATTCAATATCACTTGGTAGAAGTTTTTGTTTTTCTATAAATTCTTGCACATAGTTTTCACCGAATCGGCGTTGACCTAAATTATAAACATTCAAAATATCTTCATTAGATTTTGTTTTAGAAACGGCGATAAGTTTTGCATTAGAGTTTTCAACTTCTGCAAACAATTCTTTGATCATAAATATTTAAGTGTGGTTAGAAATTTAATATTGTTTAGAAAAATTTGTAGAGTAATTTCATGATTATAATAGACGGAGGAATTAATGTTTCATTGTAAATTATAAAATTGTAAATAAAAAAAGGGTTCAAAATTGAAACCCTTTTTTTATCTTCTTTTCAAATTTATGAACGCACTCTATGATTTGCATACGATTGTTGACCAATATTTCTCAAATGTTTGATGTGCGAAATACACCCTTGTCTAAATGAAAAAGATTTATACCAATCCGAAGCGTTATTTTCAGCTAAAACATTTTTAATGATTTTAGTCAGTGCTGGATAGTGCTGGTGCGAAACTTCTGGGAAAATGTGGTGGGCAATGTGCAAATTGAATCCCCCGAATAAAAAATGAGAAAATTTACACTCGGGCGAAAAATCTACGGTAGTTGTAATTTGGTGGTGAATCCATGAATCGGAAACTAAATCACTATTTTCACCTGAACCAACATAATCAAGTTCCGTAACGTGATGAGAAATAAAAAAAGTAAACGCTACAAAAACGGAAACAACGCAATGCACTAAAGCCCAAGCTCCAAAAATTTGTACAAAACTTAAGCTACTGAAATACATTGGCAAACCAAAAGTGATTGTAAAATAAGCTGCTTTAAAAATCAACATTTTAAACCATTCAATTCTTGGAATTTTTTCAAAATATAAATTTGCTTGCGATTTTTGAGTAAAGAACTTAAAATCTTGCGCAAAGAGCAAACTGAACGATACCATAGAATATAAAAATGGCGCATAAATATGTTGAAATCGATGATACCAACGCGCACCCTCGCTATCATGTTCTAATAAAATGAGTTTCGTTAATTCCATATCCGAATCGTGCTCTTTTACGTTTGGCAAAACATGGTGCGAATAATTATGGCGCACTTGCCAAACATAGCCGCTAATTCCTTGCGCAGCAAAAATGCTTTTAAAAATTGTATCATCTATGCGTTTATTGCCTGTAACAGCGTGGTGCGCTGCATCGTGACCTAAATTGATTGACAAAATCATAGAAGCGAATGTCAAAAGCATATAGGAAGCTGCCATTCCATAAAAAGTATTGACTTGTGTCAAACTCCAATAACCAATCACAGTTAAAGCAGCGAGAAAAACCATTTTATAAACATTGGCAATGGTTGCGTGTTTGGGTAAATTGGTATCTTTAAAATATCCTTCGACACTTTCTTTTATTTGACGGTAAATATGTTCAGGTGTGTCGGAACAAGCATAACGAATTTTTTTTGTTTCAAATGCAGCAGTAGTCTGGCGACTCATAAAGTTATTATTTTAAAAATAAAAAAAGTGTTTACACACTTGTGTGCATCCAATACAAACTTAACTTTCTAATGAAAAAGTTGGGTCAGTTTAAATGATGAGGAATTAATACAAGAGTTGATTTAATTAGAGAACGTGGTTTAAATATTTTTGTTAAAGCGTTAAAATAAACTTAAAATTTAATTTGATTTCGTTTTGTTTAGCAAATACGTGTCAATGAATTATTTTACTATTTTTTTTCTATATTGATACAAACATAACACACAACTTTGGGTTTGTTGAAAACTTTTATAATTTATCTGCCATTCGAAGGTTTATTTTTGCATTTCTTTTAAAAATTGGATTTCTCAATGCGTTTACGATCGTTAGAAATAAAGGGGTTTAAATCGTTTGCCAACGAAACAATTGTGAATTTTAATCACAACGTTATCGGTATTGTAGGTCCAAACGGTTCAGGGAAATCGAATATTGTGGATGCGATTCGCTGGGTTTTGGGCGAGCAAAAAAATACGGAACTGCGCCTCGATAAAATGAATTCTGTCATTTTTAACGGCACAAAAAAACGCAAAGCAGCGCAAGTTGCTTCTGTTACGCTCACATTCGATAACACAAAAAACATATTACCTTCCGAATATGCACAAGTCGCCATTACGCGCATGTTGTACGCGTCGGGCGAAAGCGAATACAGATTAAATGGTGTAACGTGCCGATTGAAAGATATTACCAATTTATTCCTTGATACGGGCGTTGGTTCTAATTCTTATGCCATTATTGCTTTGAGCATGGTGGATGACATTTTGAACGATAAATTAAATTATCGGCGCACGATGTTGGAACAAGCGGCGGGCGTTTCAAAATATAAAAATAGAAAAAACGAAACGCAAAACAAACTCGCTGCAACCGATGAAGATTTAAATCGCGTAGAAGACTTATTATTCGAGATTAATCAGAATTTAAAAAAATTAGAAAAGCAAGCATCCCACGCAAAAAAGTATCTGGATATAAAAAAACAATATCGCCAATTTTCTATCGAATTGGTGCGGCATAAACTTTCGGAAAATAACGCTCAACTTACCGCTAACGGCTCACAACACGCCACTCAGGCTGATTCTTTACGCGTTAAAGAAATTGCTGCAACTAATATTGAAACTGCTTTAGAACGCGATAAGTTAATAGTTTTGCAAGGCGAACAACTCTTGAGCGAAAAACAGCGTGAATTAAATAAAGTAGTCGCCAC
>JAYVVO010000557.1:0-2856 GCA_043786955.1 Saprospiraceae bacterium | reverse complement strand
CGTTGTTGAGTGCGGTAATACTTTCTAAATCTAAATGGTTGGTGGGTTCATCCAAAATTAAAAAATTTGGATTTGCTAACATCGTTTTTGACATCATGCAGCGCACTTTTTCACCACCCGAAAGTACTGACGCTTTCTTAAAAACTTCTTCACCACTGAATAACATCCGTCCCAAAAATCCGCGTACAAACGATTCGTCTTTATCGGTCGAATAGTCGCGCAACCAATCAACCAACGTTACATCGGCTTCTTTTTTGAAAAACTTTGTGTTATCGTTCGGTATGTATTGCGGCGAAATAGTTTGTCCGTAACTATATGTGCCGGTAAAATCTTTATCATCACCCGAAATAATATTAAAAAAGGCAGTTTGCGCGCCACTATCGCGACTGATAATCGCCATCTTTTCACCTTTATTAAATCTCAAACTCACGTTTTGGAAATAAAAACCACCATCGGGATGCGCTTTTGTGAGGTTCTCGCATTCAAATATGACATCGCCTGGTTCGCGTTCGGGTTTGAAATGAATGAACGGATAGCGACGACTCGATGGACGAATTTCGTCAATGTTTAATTTTTCGAGGGCTTTTTTACGACTCGTTGCTTGACGCGATTTAGAAGCGTTCGCCGAAAAGCGCGCGATAAAATCCATCATCTCGGCGCGTTTAGTTTCTATTTTTTTATTCTTATCAGATATTTGGCGCGAAAGCAACTGACTTGTTTCATACCAGAAAGTATAATTACCGCTGTACATCCGCACTTTGCCGAAGTCAACATCTACAACGTGCGTGCAAACCATGTCCAAAAAGTGTCTATCGTGCGAAACGACAATCACAATGTTTTCATAGTCCGCTAAAAAATTACAAAGCCAATCGGTTGTTTCCGCGTCTAAATCGTTCGTCGGCTCATCCATCACTAAAATATCTGGATTGCCGAAAAGTGCTTGTGCCAACAGCACTTTAATTTTTTCAGGGCTCGTTAAATCTTTGAGCAGCGTGTAGTGTTTCGCTTCTTCAATACCAAGATTACTCAGCAATTCTGCTGCGTCGCTCTCCGCTTGCCAACCATTCATTTCTGCAAATTCTCCTTCCAAATCGCCAGCGCGCATCGAGTCCGCTTCTGTTGGATTTTCCATTTCATAAATCGCGTCTTTCTCTTTCATAATGTCGTACAATTTCTTGTAACCCATTATAACGGTATCTAAAACGGGAAACTCATCGAACGCAAAATGGTTTTGCGTCAAAATTGCCATACGGTCTGTTTTATCCATCGAAACTTCACCGCGTGTCGGCTCCAATTCACCAGAAAGTATTTTCAAAAAAGTAGATTTACCAGCACCGTTTGCACCAATAACACCATAGCAATTGCCTTTCGTGAACTTTAAATTCACTTCATCAAATAGAACGCGCTTACCAAATTGTATCGCGAGATTATTTACTGTCAACATAAAACTTCAATTATTAGCCTAAGACTTTGTTAGACGGTGCAAAAATACAAATCTTTTAAATCATGCACGAAGATTCGAGAAAAATATTTGTCTGTTGAAAATAAATGTGTATTTTTGGATAAATTTTGGATAATGACAGTTTCAGAAGCGTTTGGTGATGTTGCTGATGTTTTAGCGCAACTCTCACCAGAAAAAATTATTGGTCTCAAAGCCTCAACTAAAATGTCAGAGCGCGTTGAGCTACTTACCAATTTTAAAAAAGAAGGTATAATTACATTGGAACAAACGCAGGAATTAGAACGCTTTTTGGCTTTAAATATGTTTATCAATCTTGCCAAAGCGCGGGCACGCGTATTACTTGTTCAATGAAACGCGTTGCAATACCTGTTAAAATTAGAGATTTAGTAGCACAACGTGCTTTGTATCGTTGCGAATATTGTCAAATTCACGAGGACGATCACTTTTTAGCATTTCATATTGACCATATCCTTGCATTAAAACACGGAGGTACAGACAATATTGAAAATCTTGCATGGGCTTGTCCAACTTGTAACACCTATAAAGGTACAGATTTCGCAACGTTTTTAAACCTATCTTCTGACATTATTCCTCTTTTCAATCCTCGAATACACATTTGGACAAAACACTTTACTACTGAAAATGGTGAAATATTTCCTTTAACGCGCATCGGTGAAGCAACTATCAAAATACTGAAAATGAATGACCCTGACGTTTTAATTTTTAGACAGATCTTGGTTCAAATTGGGAGATACGCTTGATAAATTGAATTTTCTATGGTTTAAAAAATCCTTTCATTTCAAAATAGCAACCAAATAAATATGCCTAAAATTCTACAAATCACCCATACTCGAATGCAAAACTTTAATTGTGAAGAGGATGAAAAAATTTGTCCACCTAAATCTAAAAAGAGGATAAACAAAAATAACATAGAGGTTGATAAAACTCATCACAGAAAATTTTTAAAAGCAAGTGATATTTTGGTTTAAATGATTAGAAGCTGTTAATATTACTTAGGATAAAATTTGGATTGCAAAAGGGTGTTCTAAAAAAACTACAGAAAAATGTATTGAAAAGGGAGTTTCATGAAAGTTTTTTTGGACATTAATATCATATTAAGGTTGTATTCTTTAGCTTCTGTGAAACTTAGTTATTTTGAGTTTTTATTGTGAAAAAGTTTAACGAGAGAAATTTCCTCCCCTAATCGCACATCATTTCTCTAAAAATTACGTTTTAATTCCTATAAAATCATTTACATGAAAAAGATAAGCATAAAATCCCTCGGAATACTTGCAGTTGTTTTTGCATTAGGCACAATGGCGTTTACAAAAACCGATATCGGTGGAAAATATTTTGAAATTTCAAAGAATATAGAAATTTTCACGTCGCTCTAT
>JAYVVO010000556.1:0-8086 GCA_043786955.1 Saprospiraceae bacterium | reverse complement strand
TGACCCACCTATCTCTGGATACAAATTTCGATTGACAACATGTTTGTATAATCTCAGTAAAAAGGTATGGGTTTACGAACGTGCACCACTTTTTGATGTAAGTAATTCAGGTGTAGAAGGTAAACCAGTTGTGTCAGGTAATTATATGTACGTATGTTCAGGAGGTAAAACTGTTTGTTTTAATATTCTTACTGGAGAAACACGTTGGATAAATTATTTTACAGACGGTGTGGTTCCAAGTAGTTTCTTGACTTCAACTCCATTGTTAGCTGACGGTAAACTATTTGTTCAAAACGAAAATACATACTTGTATTGTCTTAGTCCAAGTTCAGGTATTCTACTTTGGCGCCAAGGTATTTTCGGCACTTGCTCTCAAATGGAATATTTAAATGGCGTAGTTTATTTCGTTTCAGGGGGCGATGGTAAATTATACGCTATTGATGCTGCCAATGGTAATAAGTTATGGGCGATTCCTTCACCCGATTTGAAAATTAGCAGTGGCGCCAGTTTCGATAGGTATGTGGGTTTAGTGCCGCCGCAAAATGGGCAAAAAGGTAAAATTGTTGTCACTACTGGGCTTAATGCGTATTGCTACGAGGCGTATAAATAATTAAAGTTCGCTTGACGAACCCAAAACAAAGTGCGGCAAACCCGTGCATTGTGTAGCGTTATTAAATAGCTAAGGCGTGTTTGAAATATAATTATATTCCAAACACGCTTTTTTTGTTTAGGGTAGTATTATGATCTCCAAAAAGTGCAAAAAATAATTCAAATACTATAAGTTTTAAAACGTTTTTTATTTATTACTTTGCACTGTGAATCGTGAAAATATAGTTTTAAAAGTTTGCCTATAGGCTCATTCGTAAAACTTTTATTTAATTATGTATAACGAATCAGTTTAAAGCTTTAAACGATTTTATATTTTCTGAAAAGATAATTATACTTTTTGGAAATTGATTAAATAGAGATTGAGTGACAGATGTTTGGCAAGGTGCAGCGCACCTAAACATTTGTAGAACTTTGTAAAATAAAGATTCATAAGGTGCAGCGCACCTTAACCTAAAGCAAACTCTATTAAGGTGCGCTGCACCTTATGCGATTTGAACTGTGGTTTTCTACAAATATTGAGGTGCGCTGCACCTGACTGCGTAGCATAAGTGGGTAATAATTAAACCAATATTTTTTCTAAAAAACTATTCTAAACATTCCATTCATGCAAGCTATTGTAGGCATCATTTATCATTTCATTGGAGGATTTGCTTCTGGCAGTTTTTACATTCCGTTCAAAAACGTAAAATTGTGGAGTTGGGAAAGCGGTTGGATAATTGGCGGAATAGCTTCATGGATTATTGCACCTTGGTTGTTTGGTTCTTTAACCGTTCATGGATTAATTCCGAGCATTCAAGCCGCAAGTAGTTCTACCATTTTTTACACCGTACTATTCGGCATTTTGTGGGGATTCGGTGGTTTAACCTACGGATTAACGATGCGGTATCTCGGCGTTTCGCTCGGTGTTGCAGTGGCTCTCGGTTTTTGTGCTGCTTTCGGAACTTTAGTGCCGCCGATTTTTGAAGGTAAGATGAGGCAATTACTTTCTACAACATCCGGTCAATTTACCGTTGCAGGCTCATTGGTTTGTTTAGTGGGGATTTCGATAAGTGGAAAAGCGGGCATAATGAAAGAAGCCGAACTCGATAAAGCGGCGCAACAAGAAAATATTAAAGAATTTGATTTGCGCAAAGGTTTATTACTCGGTACTTTTTGCGGTGTGATGTCGGCGTGTTTTGCATTTGGTTTAACGGCTGGCGCACCGATTGCGCAAAATGCAGTTGCGAACGGAACCGACACGTTATTTAAAAACAACGCCATTCTTCCCGTTATTTTAATGGGTGGTTTTTTAACCAATTTTGTGTGGTGCATGATTTTGAACGCGCGCAACAAATCTTTTAGCGATTATACCAACGTTGCAACCCCACTCAGCAAAAATTATTTTTGGGCATTATTGGCAGGCGTGACGTGGTATTTCCAATTTTTCTTTTACGGTATGGGGCAATCGAAAATGGGAAAATCGCTCGATTTTGCTTCTTGGACTTTGCACATGGCTTTTATAATAACTGTCGGCATGATGTGGGGTTTGTATTACAGTGAATGGAAAGGCGTAAGCGCCAAAACAATGCGCGTTTTTTATTTAGGTTTGGCAGTCATTATTTTTTCTACAATGCTAATAGGTTTTGGCAGTTATTTGGTATCTTATAACTGAAAATAAACCAGTTTTTTATATTTTTTAATGCACACACTGAGAGGAAGTATAATTTCTGTCAGTCATTTTAGAAAAAAATTTATGATGATTAATAAGCTTTTACTTGTTTCAATAATTGTGGTGATAAATCAATTACTTTTTGCTCAAACAATTGTTCCGCTTTACGATGGGTTAGCACCCAATTCTAAACCTATTGCAGAACCAACGGGAAAAAATATTTCCGCTTCCCCCAAAAAATGGAAAGATAATTTTGTAATGCTGGTTACGACACCCGATTTAACAGTTTTTCTTCCCGAAAAAAATAAAAATACAGGTGTAGCAGTCATAATTTGTCCTGGTGGAGGTTATTCAGGTTTAGCGATGGATCATGAAGGTTATGATATGGCGAAAAAATTTGCAGCACATGGCATTGCTGGAATCGTTTTAAAATACCGTTTACCCAATGCTGAATTAGTTAACAATAAAGAAATTGTTCCACTCCAAGATGCACAACGCGCTATTCAGTTGGTGAGAATGAATTCCAAAAAATGGGGAATTAATGCGCACAAAATAGGAATTTTAGGGAGTTCAGCAGGCGGTCATTTAGCTTCAACGGCTGGCACGCATTTTTTAAAGGAAAAAATTATCAATCCGAATAGAATTAACCTGAGACCTGATTTTATGGTTTTGAATTATCCTGTTATTACTTTTGATGATAGCTTCAGGCACAAAGGTTCAAGAGAAAACTTAATTGGCGAAAAACAATCGGATGGGACTATGAAAATTTCTGACGATAAAATTAAAGAATACTCCAACGAATTACAAGTTACGCCGAATACTCCTCCTACTTTTATCAATCATGCTGTGGACGATAATGTTGTGCCTGTTCAAAATTCTCTTTTGTTCATAGCAGCATTACAAAAAAATAAAGTGCCTGTTGAGTCTTTTTTTTATGCGAAAGGCGGTCACGGATTCGGAATGCACAACCCAACGAGCCCCGTGGATTGGTTCGATAGCAGTATTCAATGGATTTTAAAAACAAATAAGTCTCCATTAAATTAGACAACTTTAAAAGAAAATGTGTTAGAAGTTAAAGTTAAAAACTTATGGGTGAATCATTTAATTGGCGATGCACAACCTGATGGTAAAACTAAAATAACTTACACGACGATGCCTTTTTACAAAGCTGATTCAGCGCTTTTGCCTTCGGGTTTGATGGGACTGGTTGTGATTTCAAAAAAATAAAATTTAGTTAAATAGAACTGTTAGGTTTATAAAATAGAATTACAAAGCTGTTAGGTTCTAAAAACCTAACAGCTTGATGAAACTAAAAAATATTAGAATTAATTTAAAATGAAAAAAACTAAATTTCGCCACGTCAGTTACTTCTGGGACGAAACAAAAGCAGCAGAACTTGCAGGCGATGAAGTCGCGTTGTTCATTTACCGTTCCAATTTATTGGGTGCCGATTTGCGTTTAACCAACTACGGCGGCGGTAATACTTCCGTAAAAATTACAGATAAAGATCCGCTCACAGGCGATGCTACAAAAGTGATGTGGATAAAAGGTTCGGGAGGCGACATCGGTACGCTGAAAAAATCGGGTTGCGCAGCGTTGTACTTGGAACGATTGCTTTCGCTCGAAAAAGTATATCGCGGATTAGAACACGAAGATGAAATGGTAGAATTGTTCAATCATTGTATTTTCGATTTGGCTTCCAAAGCACCTTCTATAGATACGCCATTGCACGGATTTCTGCCCTTCAAACACATTGATCATTTGCATCCCGATGCTGCAATTGCAATTGCAGCCGCTAAAGACGGAAAAAAAATAACGGAAGAAATATTTAAAGGCGCAGTAGGCTGGGTAGAATGGCAACGCCCTGGTTTCGATTTAGGTTTAAAATTGCGCGCTTGCCTCAATGATGCAGCCGCGCGTGGTAAAAAACTCAAAGGCATTATGCTCGGTTCTCACGGTTTATTTACTTGGGGAGATACGAGTTACGAAAGTTATATCAATACGCTTGAAGTCGTTGAAACGTGTGCGAATTATATTCAGAAACACGAAGGCAAAAAGCGTCCTATTTTTGGTGGTGCGCGCATTGTAGAGACGTTGCATGCAACGTCTTTTAACGAAACGAAGATGTTGCATGCAACGTCTTTTAATAAAACGAAGACGTTGCATGCAACGTCTCTACACAAAACGGCTGCACAATTAGCCCCGATTTTGCGCGGTTATTGTTCATCGCAATATGCTGCTGCGGGTGAAACGCGCGGTGCGATTGGTCATTTTTCGGATAGCGAAACAGTTTTGCAGTTCATCAACTCCAATGATATTGATAAATTGGCACCACTCGGCACAAGTTGTCCTGATCATTTTTTGCGAACTAAAATTGCGCCGTTGGTAATTAATCCAACGGAATACGAAAAACACGGCAAGGTTTATTTAGATGATATTTTTGAAAATTACCGCGCCGATTACAAAAAATATTACGAAACGTGCAAACACCCGAATAGTCCTGCGATGCGCGATCCGAATCCAGTTGTGATACTTTATCCGGGTGTTGGAATGTTCACGTTTGCGAAAGATAAAACGATGGCGCGTTTAGCATCCGAGTATTACACTAATGCCATCAACGTGATGCGCGGCGCGGAAGCCGTAAGTGAATACATGGCTTTACCGCGACAAGAAGCATTTGATATTGAGTATTGGCTGTTGGAAGAAGCGAAATTACAGCGACTTCCGAAACCAAAACCTTTAACAGGTCGCGTGGCTTTAGTGACAGGTTCAGCAGGTGGAATTGGTAAAGCGATTGCGAAAAAATTTGCGAGTGAAGGTGCGTGCGTTATTCTAAATGACATTAATCCTGAAAGACTTGAAGAGGCGAAGGCAGAATTTATGACTACCTTTGGCAAAGACAGCGTGGCGACAACTTTACTCGACGTTACAAACGCACATTCGGTTTCTGCCGCGCTCGATGCAACGTGTTTGGCTTTTGGTGGTGTTGATATCGTGGTGAACAATGCAGGCATTAGTCTTTCAAAAAGTTTAACGGATCATACGATTGCCGATTGGGATAAAGTGTATGATATTTTGGTGAAAGGGCAATTTTTAGTAAGTCAAGCAGCAGTAGAAGTGATGCGCAAACAAAATTTTGGGGGCGATATCGTTAATATTGTTTCTAAAAATGCTGTTGTTTCTGGTCCGAATAATGCAGCGTATGGTTCGGCAAAATCGGCACAAGCGCACTTAACGCGTTTGTTAGCGAGTGAACTCGGCAGCGATAAAATTCGCGTGAATATGGTTAATCCCGATGCAGTTATCGCGGGTTCAAATATTTGGTCGGGTGGTTGGGCAGAAGGTCGGGCGAAAGCCTACGGCGTTTCTGTTGAAGAACTACCTGCATATTATGCCAAACGCACATTGCTCAATCAAATTATTTTACCAGAAGATATTGCCAACGCAGCGTTTGCGTTTGTGGGTGGACTTTTAAATAAATCTACTGGAAATGCATTGAACGTTGATGGCGGTGTAGCAATGGGATTTCTGAGATAATAAATTTAGTTGTTCGTTGTTCGTTGGTGTTATAACCGCGAAAAACACCTTTCAACGAACAACGAACAACGAACAACGAATTATGCAAATAGAAAAATATCATCTCGATGCGCACAATGAAGCGCACTTAGCGAAACACAAAAAAAGGCTTCATTTCTTGACTTCAGAAATAGAAGGCGAGCACGCAATTTTACAAAAACTGATAGATTTTCAAATTGCGATTCCGACATGGGCACTCGGAACGGGTGGTACGCGATTTGGAAGATTTTCGGGCGGTGGTGAGCCGCGACATCTCGAAGAAAAAATTGAAGATATTGGTTTATTGCACACGCTAAACAAATCGAGCGGTGCTATTTCGTTGCACATTCCTTGGGATATTCCTGAAAATGCACAAGACATTAAAAATTTGGCGTTGCAACACGGTTTGGTGTTCGATGCCGTCAACTCTAATACTTTTCAAGATCAATCGAACCAAGAATACAGTTACAAATTTGGTTCGTTGCAGCATACAGATAAAAATGTGCGACAGCAAGCGATTGACCATAACATTGAAGTGATTAAACAAGGCGAAGCGTTAGGGTCGAAATCAATTACGATTTGGTTAAGCGATGGTTCGTGTTTTCCAGGTCAACTCAATTTCAGAAAAGCATTTCAAAATACGTTGGAAAGTTTGAAAGAAATTTACGGCGCTTTGCCGAACAATTGGAAAATGTTTATCGAATACAAAGCATTCGAGCCTAATTTTTATTCAATGACGGTTGGTGACTGGGGGCAATCGCTGTTGTATGCGACTAAACTCGGCGAAAAAGCATTCACGCTTGTTGACCTCGGACATCACTTGCCGAATGCGAATATTGAGCAAATTGTCGCACTGCTTTTAATGGAAGGTAAACTCGCGGGTTTTCATTTTAACGATTCAAAATACGGCGATGACGATTTAACTGTTGGCGCTATTAATCCGTACCAATTGTTTTTAATTTTTAATGAGTTGATTGATGGTATGGATGTTCGCAATATGAACCATGCCAATGATTTAGCTTGGATGATTGATGCGTCGCACAATGTGAAAGATCCATTGGAAGATTTATTGCAATCCGTAGAAGCGATTCAACAAGCGTATGCGAAATCGCTTTTGCTAGATAGAAAAGCATTGAACGACGCACAAAGCAATAATGATGTCGTTCAATGTCAAGAAATTTTGCAAGCTGCCTACTTAACCGATGTGCGATCCTTAGTGGCTGAAGCGCGTTTGCAAGCGGGTGGTGCGCTCAATCCGTTTGGTTTGTACAGAGATTTAAATGTGCGCGAAAATTTAATTAAAGCGCGTGGGGTAAAAACGGTTGCAACAGGATTATAAAAGCTATGAGCTGTGAGCTACTGCTCGCGATGTAAAGCTCATAGCTCATAGCTCATAGCTCATAGCTCACAGCTTATAGAATATGATTTTAATTTTCGACATCGGTAAAACAAACAAAAAAGCATTCGTCTTCGGTGCCGATTACCGCATCGTTTTTGAAAACACAACCGTTTTGCCCGAAACAACGGACGATGATGGGTTTGCGTGCGAAAATTTAGATTTACTGACGGCTTGGCTTTTAAATGAATTTAATGCGATTTTAAAAAATCCTGATTTTGATATTGGTGCAGTTAATTTTTCGGCGTATGGTGCGAGTTTTGTTTTGATCGGTGAACATGGATTACCTATTGCACCGTTATACAATTACTTAAAACCATTCGATGAAAAATTAAAAGCGCAATTTTATAAAAAATACGGTGGCGAAAATTTTGTCGCGCAGCAAACAGCTTCGCCTATTCTCGGAAATTTAAATTCGGGAATGCAGTTGTACAGTCTAAAAAAAATGAAACCAGACTTGTTTTCTAAAATTAAATACGCGTTGCATTTACCGCAATACCTTTCGTATCTATTAACCCAACAATTTTACAGCGATATGACGAGCATCGGTTGCCACACGAATTTGTGGAATTTTGAAAAAAACAAGTATCACACTTGGGTATCTACCGAAGGCATAGAAAAAAATTTAGCACCTGTTTTAGCAAGCGATACTACGTTTGAAGTTATAAGAAACAACAAAAAATTAAAAGTGGGTATCGGTTTGCACGATAGTTCTGCCGCATTGATTCCGTATCTTTTAAAGTTTAAAGACGAACCGTTCATTCTCATTTCAACGGGCACGTGGTGTATCTCGCTCAATGCTTTTAATCAATCGCCTTTAACAAATGCGGAATTAGAAAACGATTGTTTGTGTTACATCAGTTATTTAGGAAAACCCA
>JAYVVO010000555.1:0-2857 GCA_043786955.1 Saprospiraceae bacterium | reverse complement strand
TATTTTATGCAAATTTAAAAAGATAAACGAAGTTCGGCAAAAAAAGAATAAATTAAGTGGGCATTTATTAGAAGCAAAATTTGTAAAACTATTTTAAATAAGCTCTAAAACCTTTCACAATCTTTTAACAATGAAACAAAACGCTTCAAAATCTGCAGTGCTAATTCCCATCATCGCAGCCTCAACTGTCGGAACACTAATTGAGTGGTACGATTTTTTTATTTTTGGTAGTTTAGCAACTATTATCTCTGCGCAATTTTTCCCAAAAGAAAATCCAACGGCATCATTTTTGGCAACCTTAGCAACATTTGCGGCAGGTTTTGTAGTGAGACCTTTCGGTGCTTTATTTTTCGGTCGATTGGGCGATATAATTGGCAGAAAATATACTTTCATGGTGACGCTCGTCATAATGGGCTTTTCCACTTTTGCAATTGGTTTAGTGCCGCGTTACGAAACAATTGGTTTTTTCGCCCCTGTTGTTGTTTTAACCTTGCGACTTTTACAGGGTTTAGCCATCGGTGGCGAATATGGTGGCGCAGCGACGTACGTAGCAGAACACGCGCCCGAAAATGAGCGCGGATTTTGGACTTCTTGGATTCAGATAACGGCACCTTTTGCTATGGCTATTTCGATTAGTGCCATCGCGATTACAAAAAGTTTGATGACAGCGCCTAACTGGGAATCGTGGGGTTGGCGCATTCCTTTTTTGATTTCAGTGCCATTGGTCGGCATATCTATTTGGATGCGAAAAAATATGGCTGAGTCACCACTTTTCGCTAAAGCCAAGATTGAAGGTACTACTTCTGTTAATCCGTTGAAAGAATCTTTTGGCAAAAAAGAAAACTTAAAAGTTGTGCTGGTTACACTTTTGGGTATAATGTTGGGGGCAGGCGTTTTGGGTTGGACATGTTTTTACATTCAGAATTTCCTCCTCAGAATCATGTTCGTTGATTTCGACCAAGCCAATCTTATTGTAATTAGTGGATTTATTTCTGGTTTGGTTTGGTTTATATTTTTTGGTTGGCTTTCAGATCGTATCGGTCGCAAATTGTTACTATTGGCAAGTTTCGGACTGTTTTTAATATTACTGCATCCTTTTTTTGGGGAGATTTATCAAACTGCTAATTTATCTCTCAAAACTGAAAGAAATTCTATAATAAAAATACAGAAAGAAGCAATTTCAAAATCAACTACCGATTCAGCTATAATTACTACAACGCAAAGATATTATACCGACGGAACGCAGTGCCAGGAAATTCAAAAACAAACGATTGGTGTAGGTAATCTCTCAAAACCAGAAATTACTAAAAGTATTACACTCAGCCAATACTATAGGCTAAAGCTGATTCTTATGATTTTTGGAATGAACATATTAGCGGGAATGTATTACGGACCTTTGGCTGCTTTTCTGGTAGAATTATTCCCGCTCAAAATTCGCTATACTTCTATTTCTCTACCTTATCATATCGGCAACGGCATCTATGGCGGTATGGCGTATGTGATTACCACGTATTTAATCGGTAAAGCCCAAGCTGCACATGCGCCTGATTATTATTTGGCGGGTTTAATTTATCCGATAGTTCTGACGAGCATCAGTTTTATTATTTTGTTGCTTTACATAAACGAAACTGTACCAACACGATTTCCTATTTTCAAATCAACCCTAAAACTCAATACCTTAAAACGCTATCTCGGTATTGTCTGGATTACTTTAGGGTTAGTCGCAGCTTATTTGGGTGTATTTGAACTCGGGCTTCCGAAACTCAAGTCTGGCATTCCCGACGATTTTATTTTCGGAATAATTATGATGGTAATTATTGCACCCATTACGGCGTTTTCTTTAATTACCTTCGGTCGCTATGCGCTCAATGGAGAGTACGATTCTTAAAAAATTAAAAATGAGCCGAATAAAACGTCTATTCGGCTCATGTTGTATAATTGGAAACAAAAAGATTGGCGCGCTTTCCGATACGGAATTAATTTTCAAAACTGTTTAAATCAACCTCTACTAATTTCGCTTACGTTTGTAGATTTAAAAACTACCTTTACCTTTGCTTTGAAAAAACAAAGTACCAAAAATGATTCCACCGTTGGCTTCTTCTAAAAAAAACAAACTGGGAACGCGACAAATTTTGGGAGCACTCAGTGCTTTATTTTTTTTAGTCGCAAGCATCCAACTGTATAGATTGCCGCTTTGGTCGTACTGGAGTTTTTTGTGGCTAACAAGTGGTTGGTTAATTATTATTGCGCTGCGGTGGAATCAATTTAACAAACGGTGGCTATTGCTTTCCACTGTTTCGGGTGTGTTACTCACGCTCGGTTTTCCAGTTGTGCCGATTCCGATAACGCTTTTTGTGGCGTGGGCATTTTTATTTCAAGTAGAACACGAAATTGCTAAAGCGCGCCTTGCAGGTGACAAAAATAAATCTTCACGCTTCACGCTCTATGCCTACAATACTTTCGTGATTTGGAATATTGGCGTAACATGGTGGGTAGCAAATTCGGGTTTAATTCCGGGTTTAATTGCCAATTTTTTAAACGCTTTTTTTATGATGTCAGTTGTTTGGGCAGCACATCGCGCGACGCGCAACGCTTATTTTTTTGAGCGACCGACACTTAAATATATTTTGTTCGCGTGTGCTTTTATGAGTTTTGAATACTTACACCTCAATTGGGATATTTCTTGGAGTTGGCTAAACGTGGGTAATGCGTTTTCATCGGTGCCGAGTTTAATTCAATGGTACGAATATACGGGCGTTTTTGGCGGCGCTTTGTGGGTTTGGGTGTTTAATATTTTTGCGTGGAGTGCTTTCCAAAAAAATAAAATTAATTTACGCGATAAAATTATTTTTGCTTC